>JAZQNJ010000074.1:0-46817 GCA_045627285.1 Treponema sp.
ATAGTAAACGTAATTATATCCGCCTGACTGGAATACAATACCGCAGTCTGGAGCGTTTTTGATTGTCATGTTGCAGATGTTCCAGTAAGAACCGTTAACTTTTACACCCCATCCTGAGCCGATGCCTGAACAGTCAAGAGTTTTGCCGTTACCATTGAAGTTGATTTTTGCAGAAGAAGTTCCACTTTTGAGAAGCTGAAGCTGGCTTGTAAGTTTGATGTCTCCAGTAAGGTTGATTGTTGTACCTGCTGTTGCATTGTTGATTGCATTTCTTAAAGCAGATTCAGTGTTAACATTGTAAGTTGTTGCACGAGAAGAGACTGAATCATCTTCGCCGTCTGTAGCCAGTCCTGAACAAGACATCATCATTGCTGCAGCTGAAACCATTGCTGCTGCCATTAAAACTTTTGTTACTTTCATAGATAAGTACCTCACTTTTTTAACTCTCACCTTGTATCTGTATTATCCGCAAATTTTGTATAAAACAATTGGAAAATACTGTCATCGTTTTTAACCAAAAAGGAGTTTTTAGCATATTTTGGACTATTTTGTAATAAAATATAACTTAATTCCTGGAAATTAATTATTTTGTAAAAATACTGTCATCAGAATTTATAAAAATTATTATAAAGATTATATAAAAACAGTGAGATTATAAAAAAAAATTTAAAATATTTTGATTTATGCAGTCGGAAAAGGGAAAAATTATAGATTTTTGTATAAAAACCGACATTTTATAAATAAATTTACAATAAATTGAACCGCGTCAGGGGGTGGAGTGGCAGCTGAAAGCTGGTGCAGGGCACCGGAGGCGCGTAAGACGCCGCAGCCACGGAACACCCGGCCCGGGGCTTTGCCCCGGGAGACGCCCGTAATATTCCTTTAATTGTAACGTCAGGTTTAATTCACTATAATCTAGGCTATGTTTTACGATTCATATGATGTTGCCGTAATCGGCGGCGGCCATGCCGGAACTGAGGCTTGTCTTGCCTGTGCCCGCATGGGACTTAAAACTATTTTGATTACACAGACTATCGACTCCATTGCAAGAATGAGCTGTAACCCTTCTATCGGTGGTGTTGCCAAAGGTAATATTGTCCGTGAAATCGACGCTCTTGGTGGCGAAATGGGAAAACTCATCGATAAATCAATGATTCAGTTCCGCATGCTTAACAAGAGCCGTGGTCCTGCCGTTCAGTCTCCCCGTTCACAGGCCGATAAAATTCTTTACGCTTCAATTGCACGTCAGACAATCGAAACAACTACAAATCTTTACACATTAATGGATACAGTAGTTGATATTCTTACTACTGCCAGCGATACAGATCTTCCTCCAGACAGTGACACTTCTGCAGAAAAAGGTTCTATTCCAGGTGAATTCCGTTCTGAACTTCTGACTGAAGCTGCAAAATCTGGAAAGAGACAGAAGGTTACTGCCGTTGTAACTGAAAGGGGTCGCATTATTCCTGTACGATCTGTTGTTCTTACAACGGGAACTTTCCTTGGAGGACGTATTTTTATTGGTGAATATGATGCTCCATGCGGACGTATCGGTGAATCCGGTGCATTTGGCCTTACACACAGCCTTAACCGCCTTGGTTTTACAACAGGCCGCTTAAAGACTGGAACTCCACCGCGTATTCTTAAACATACAGTTGATTTGAGCCAGGCAGAGCTGCAGGACGGAGACGAAGAAGTTGTTCCTTTCAGCTTTGAAAATGAATCCATCGACAGATCTATGGTTCCCTGCTGGCTTGTTTATACAAACGAAGATACACACAAAATCATCCGGGATAACATTGGCCGGTCTCCGCTTTACTCCGGAAAAATCAGCGGTATTGGTCCAAGATATTGTCCTTCCATCGAAGACAAAGTTATGCGTTTTGCCGAACGTGAACGCCATCAGCTTTTTGTTGAACCGGAGTCTCTCCAGACTGATGAAATTTACCTTAACGGGCTTTCTTCCAGCCTTCCTGAAGAAGTGCAGGATGCCTTTCTCCGCACGATTCCTGGTTTTGAAAAATGCGTTGTAAGCCGCCCGGGTTATGCTGTTGAATACGATTATGTTGAGCCTACTCAGCTTTTCCCAAGTCTTGAAACAAAGCGTGTTGCTGGACTGTTTGATGCAGGACAGATTAACGGTACTTCCGGATATGAAGAAGCTGCAGGGCAGGGACTTGTTGCCGGAATCAACGCCGGTCTTTATGCCCGTGCCCACAAAGATCTTTGCGGACCTCTTTGTTCACCGGCCAGTGGAATGGGGCGGAGTCCTGCTTCCAGCGAAAAGGGCTGCTTCCAGAACAAGCCTGGCATGACTCAGGACGAAATTGCCGCCTTTGCAGAAATATCCGCCAGAGAAACTGTGGCAATCAATGCTGCGCTGCAGAAAGCCCAGACAGATGCAGGATACGAAAAGTTTGCTGCAATTCCTCAATGGGAGCCTCTTGTTATTGGACGTGATGAAGGATATATCGGTGTTCTTATTGATGATCTGGTAACTCTTGGAACTAAAGAGCCTTACCGTATGTTTACAGCCCGTGCAGAATACCGTCTTAAGCTGCGTCACGACACTGCAGACCGCCGCCTTGCAGAAAAAGCCCACAGAGTAGGACTTAAAACTGACGCACAGCTGGAAGCAACTCAGGCAAAATACGCCTTGATTGATGAAGCGGTTGCACTGCTGCTTAAAAAACGTGATGCAGAAAATCCAGGATATCCTGACCTTATCTGGACAATTGCCCAGGAAGATTTTAAATACAAATACTACATTGAAAAGCAGGATGCCCGCGTTGCTAAAATGCACAAAATGGAAAACCGCAAGATTCCTGCAGATTTTGATTACGGTGCAATTCCGGCCCTGAGTGCCGAAAGCCGCGGTAAACTGGAAAAAGTAAGACCTTTGACTCTGGGACAGGCCAGCCGTATTTCTGGCATTCGTAACTCAGACATTATGCTTCTGATGGTTTATCTGTAGCTGAGTTTATTGTCTATGACAAAAAGGTTATCATTTCTTCTTTTGTAAAAAGCCCGGTGTTGCAGAGATTACTGGCAAACTGGCTCAATGACTTGTTGTAAAGAAGAATGCTTTCTGTGGCAGGCTTAACTGCAGCTCCTGCATCCAGCAAGGTTCTGATGGCTTCGGCTTTTTTCTGCAGTGTTATTGATTCTGATGCAAAATCTGTATCTGGTGTGACTATGATTGTTGTTTTGTTCTGTTTTAACCAGTCTGTTGCCTGGGTTGAAAGGGCGTTTGTTTCTCCGCTTACAATTCCTGATGGTTTGTATGTTCTGCACAGAAAAAGAAAGTCTTCTTCTGTTGAAGCTACAGAGCTGTTAAGCCTGATTTTCAGATTATGTTCTTCTGCACCTTTGACAAAATTTTTAAATGTATCTGAAGGTGTAAGGATATTTTTTCCGTAAAGATATATTCCTTTGAAAATTCCGCTTCCAAGAAGAGATCCGGCCATGGGCAGGGTTGTCTCTGAAATTGAATCTGCATCCAGGGCAAGAACCGGTACCAGCTTTATTGAACTGCTGTATTTGTCAGCTACTGTTTTAATGAGGTTTACAAATACTTCTGGTGTGTCACAGGAGTCCAGCAGTGCATTGTTGATTGTGGCATTAATTACTGTTGTGTTGTCTGCTGCTGCTTCTGAAAGTGTAAGACAGAAAAGGTTGTGAAGGTCTTTTTCTGAACCTATTCTTATTTGAGTAAAACTTTTGATTGTATCCCGGACTGATTTTTCCGGCTTTTTGTTGTTCTCCGGGTATCCTGGTACATAAAAACCGGCCCATGTGACAAAAGATGAGTAGCGCATTCCCAGGTCAAGGTTGTTGTGAGAATCAGTTTTAGGGATTTTAATAAAATCTGCAACTGAAGTCATGTCTGTACCCGATTAGCTGTTAAATGCGTCTTCTACTTTTTTATATGCGGCTTCTTTTTCTGCGTTAGAAAGGAACGATGCCTTGAAGCTGTTGAGAATAACCTGTTTAAGTTCGTCGTCAGTAAATTTCATTTCCTTATGAAGATTGTAGTATTCATCAAGAAGTTCTACGCCAAAGAAAAGAGGATCATCTGTGTTTACTGTTACAAGCATACCTTTGTCGAAGAATGGACGGAAAGGATGTTCGGAAAGCTTCTTTACGAATTTTTTTGTAAAAACGTTTGATGTTGGTGCTACTTCAAATGGAATCTGCTTTTCGGCACAGAGGGCCATGAGCTTTTCATCCTGAATTGCTGAAATACCGTGGCCAATGCGTTCTGCGTGGCAGATATTAAGGGCATCCCAGATTGATTCCGGCCCCTGATCTTCGCCGGCATGAGCTACAGCGTGGAGACCTGCTTTAAGTGCTTTTTCAAATACGGGACCAAAGTCTTTTGACGGACCTTTTGCTTCTGCACCACCGAGACCGATTCCGATAAATCCTTCAAATGGATTTTCCTGAAACATCTTGAAATTGTTTTCTGCGTTTTCAAGACCGAATGTGCGGCTGACATCTCCTAAAAGCCATACTGTAATGCCGGTCTCTTCTTTTATTTTTTTAAGGTTTTTCTCGAAGTTTTTTGTCATTTCTGAATAAGAGAAACCTTTCTTGATAAAGGCAGATGGTGCAAAAAATGCTTCGCAATGGATGATGCCGTTGCGTACCAGATAATTTTTAAGGTCTTCAAATACCAGATCAAAATCGCTTACTTCTGTAAGAAGATCCTGAACCTGAAGGAAAGCAGCAATAAAGCCGTTTAAGTCGGAGTATGAAAACAGTGCTTCGATTGCTTCATCTGAAAATTCTGTGCCGTTCTTTTTAAAATAAAGTTTTTTGATTGATTCACGGCTGATTACAGCTTCGATGTGGATGTGAATTTCTGCTTTTGGTACTTTCTTGTAAAATGAATAAAACTCTGACTTTTTCATATATGCTTTCCTTTGTATAAATAAAAATTTTTATACCCTTTAGTATCGGTAGGAATTCTTTATAACTTTAGCAGTTTTTCCAGCTGGCCTACAATTGACTCAAATGTGTCCAGTGCTGCCTGTATTGGTTCAGGGGATGACATATCTACACCTGCAAGTTTAAGGCTTTCGATAGGGTATCTGGAACCTCCTGATTTGAGGAACTTGAAGTAATCATCCCGTTCTTTTTCGCCGCCTTCAGTAACTCTTTTGGCAAGTGCAAGGGCTGCGGAGATTCCTGTGGAATACTTGTATACGTAGAAGCTGTTGTAGAAGTGTGGGATTCTGAGTCCTTCCATGTCGCTTTCTTCTTCAAATACCATGTCCGGTCCAAAATACTGTTCCAGAAGTTCTCTGTAAAGTTTGCGGAGAACTTCTGCGGAAAGTGGTGTGCCGGCTTCTACAAGTTCATGGGCTTTTAGTTCGAACTCTGCAAACATTGTCTGGCGGTGAAGTGTTGCCAGAATGTCGTCTGCCCTCATGGCCAGAAGGTATGCCTTCATTTCTTCTGTTTCAGCTTTCTTTAACAGATATTCAAAAACAAGTTCTTCGTTAAAGGTTGATGCTACTTCTGCTTCAAAGATTGTGTAGTCGTAGCACATAAAAGGATTATTTGTTTTTGAATAGTGGGAATGCATTGAGTGACCGCCTTCATGGGCCATTGTAAACACGTCTCTGATGGCATCATCCTTGTAGTTAAGGAGAATGTATGGATAGCCTGTGTAAGCCCCGGAACTGAATGCACCGGAACGCTTGCCTTTGTTTTCGTAGCGGTCTACCCAGCCATTGAGGAGACCTTCGCAGAGAGTGTCTGTATATTCTTTTCCCAGAGGAGACATGGCGTTGCGGCAGATTTCTACAGCCTGTTCATAGGTAGTGCTGGAGTCTGCATCTTTTACAAGAGGTACGTATACGTCGTAGTGACGGAGCTGCTCTAAGCCCAGTGCCTTTTTGCGCAGAGCATAGTAGCGGTGAAGGGCAGGCAGATTTTTGTGCACAGTTTCAATAAGATTTCTGTAAACTGATTCATCAACCTTGTTACCATAGAGGCTTGCTGCCAGTGATGATTTAAATCCTCTTGCCCGGGCATGGAAAATGTCGTTATTTACATTTCCTGCATAAAGGGCTGCAATGGTATTCTGATGCTGTACAAAGGATTTGTAGAATTTTTTATAGGCTTCTTCCCGGACTTTTCTGTCAGGATTTCTGATTAAAAGAGAGTATGTGGACTGTGTAAGGGGAACTTCTTCTCCGTCTACTGTTACGCTGTCGAAGGTAAGGTCTACGTTTTCCAGAAGTGAAAAGGCATTTGATGATGTCTGACTTTCTTCTGCCTGAAGTGAAAGTATGCGTTCTTCCTTTTCGCTTAATGTGTAAGGCTTAAAATGAAGTTCTTTCTGCAGGAAGATTTTGTAATCCTTAAATTCTGGAAGTTCTGACCATTCCGCAATGGTTTCGTCCGGTATGGACATGAGCTCTGGACTAAACCATGAGCCTTCTGCCCCTGCATTTGCGTATGCCATTGAAGCACGGCCTTCCTTGTCCTGGGCACTGGAGTCGCTTTCGTCGCCTGAGTGAAGGAGACTTGCATAGCAGTACACTGTTTCAAGTTTTTTATAGAGATCTTCGAAGGCTTTTAATGCTTCCAGAAGGCTCTGGCTTGATTGTCCAAGTTTACCTTTGTAAGAAGTGAATTTCGCCGTAAGTGAAGGAATGAGGGAAAGATCTTTTTCCCAGTCGCTGTCTGATTTGTATAATGTAGAAAGGTCCCATTTGTCTGATGCCGGGATCTGGCTGCGTTCAGGTATTGTTTTTGCCATATAAATATGATTATAACGCAAAAACTATGTGTTCACCACAAGAAAAGAAGCGGGCGCTGCGGGCCGGCGTCTGAGGCCCGCAGAGTGGGGAGCCGCCGGCATAGCGGCGGCGGGGGGAGAGTCTTCTCCCCCTAATAAAAATTTAATATAATCAAAAACATTATGAATAAGAAAATTTTTACACTTATTGCGGGGCTTTTTATTTCTGCTCTTTTTACTTCCTGCGGAGAAATGGGATATTCTCTGGTGCTCTGGAATAATGCCGAGGCCGGTGTAAATGAAGGTCAGATTGTAAAAGTTTATGTAAAATCAAATATCTCTCATACATATATCATTGGAATTCCGGAAACCAAAAAAAAGGTGGAAATTCCTCTCTGGCAGATTTCTGAACCTGCTTCCAGATCAAAAACTAAAAAACTTGCTGCCAGACACAGCGAATATGAACATACTTACGCTTCTGTAAAGCTTGATGGTCTTCCTATTCGTGGTGAGCCTGTTAATACTGCAAAACAGGTTTATCGCCTGCGAAAAGGAGAAGTAATACGCGTTCTTTATAAAGGTAAGGGACAGGCTGTTACAAACGGTAAGGGAAATCTTCAGGGAGAATGGCTTCGTGTTCTGACTAAGGAAGGAACTCAGGGATGGTGCTTCAGTTTTAACCTGAATCTTTTTGAAAGGGTAAGTGATGATATTTCCAGCTCTGTAAAACAGGAAGAAGCTGCTGTTGAAGAAGACGAAACATTGAAGGCAATGCTGGAAAAGAACTGGTATCCTGAATATTACAGCGACATGATACGTACAGGCCGCTATAATTTTGATCTTTTTACTGCTGATTTTGGCTTTAGTTTTGGCAACCAGGAAGAAGATATTCACTCTGCCCGCATTAAGAAAGCTGACATCAATAAAATGTGGGATTACGAAAAACTGAATAAAAAAGAAGACTATGTTTACCAGCTTGATGAACTTCAGGTTACGGTTACTGTACGGGGTAAAAACTCTATTGCCGTTCAGTATATGGACATTGACGGTAAAATGAAAAATGAAAACTTTGTAGCTGTGGAAGGGGATATTCAGGAGATTATTGATGCTGAAAGTGCCCGCCGTCAGGATGAACTTAAATCAATTGTGGCTGCAGGTCCAGTCTTTACTAGTTCAAATTATGGTACAATTGTTTTCAATAACGAAAACAGCGTTACATGGAGTAATTATCAGCTGCTTGTTCCTTCCATTGTGTCTTCATCTGCTCTTGGAAGCGTTTCTGTTACTGTGGAGAATTACCTTTCAAATCAGCTTAAGAAAGAATTTGACGGTATTCTGACTTTCTACTTTATAGGCATGGAAAAACCAGTGAATTTCTTTTACAAAATGGATGGAAACGGTCTTCGCCTGGAAGATGCAACTAAAGCTCAGATTAAGGACAATTTTGTTACAAGCAGAGGTTCTTCTCCTCTCGTTATGTACTTCAGCGTAAAATAAACTGAAGTCACCTCAGGAGTAGTTTAATATGGCATTCGTTCAGTTCAGTCAGGTGTCTCTGGCTTTTGGAGACAGAGATATTCTCAAAAATGTATCGGTAAACCTTGCAGCAGGAAGCAAAGCGGCCCTTACTGGTGCAAATGGAAGCGGAAAATCAACTCTCATAAAGGTTATGGCAGGACTTGTACAGCCGGATGACGGTCAGCGTGTTGCTCAGAAGGATGCACGAATTGCCTATCTGCCACAGAGCGGTCTTACTCACCACGGGTGTACCCTTAGGGAAGAAGCTGACAAAGCCTTTGAATTTGGCTATGAGCTTCAGAGAGAACTGGATGAAATCGGCGACAAATTAAAAAACGGAACAGGTAACCAGAAAGTGCTTCTGGAGCGTCATGATGCAATCCTTAATGAGCTGGAAGATTCTGGCTGGAACAGACGCAGCGTAATGGCGGAGCAGATTCTTATTGGTCTGGGATTTTCAAGAGAAGATCTGGACAGGAATTGTGAAGAGTTTTCCGGCGGATGGCAGATGAGAATTGCTCTTGGCAAAGCACTGATGGTAAATCCTCATATTCTGCTTCTTGATGAACCTACCAACTACCTCGATATTGAAGCCCGTGAATGGCTGGAAAAATTTCTTGATAATTACAAGGGCGGTTTTCTTCTTGTCAGTCATGACCGCTACTTTCTGGATCATACAATCAATGAAGTGTATGAACTTTTTAACGGAGAACTGCACAGGTATCCGGGAAATTACACTCATTACGAAAAGGTTCGGGAAGTTGAACTGGAAACGCTCATTAAAGAATATGAAAAGCAGCAGGCAGAAATTGAACATCTTCAGGATTTTATAAACAGGTTTGGAGCTAAGGCCACAAAAGCTGCTCAGGCACAGGAAAGACAGAAGATGCTGGACAAGATTCTTGAAAAAGAGATTGTCATTCCTGAAAGTCTTAAAAAAATCCACTTTAAGTTTCCGCCGGCACCTCATTCAGGCCGTCTTGTGGCAACTCTAAAAGGAATTACTAAAACTTACGACGGTGTCCGCAACGTTACAGACAATCTGGATCTGGTACTGGAAAATGGTGACAGACTTGTTGTGGCTGGTCACAATGGTGCTGGTAAATCAACTCTTTTGAGAATCATTGCCGGCGTTGATCCTGATTATTCTGGTGAAGTCAAGCTGGGGTCTGGTGTTCAGATAGGATACTTTTCTCAGGATAATGCAGAAACTCTCAAGGGCAGTGCCACTGTTCTTGAAACAATAGAAGCTGATGCACCTCTGGAGCTTATTCCAAAAATCAGGGATATGCTGGGTGCGTTCCTTTTCCGGGGCGATGATGTTCACAAAAGTCTCGATATGCTTTCCGGCGGAGAAAAAAGCCGTGTAGCACTGTTGAAACTTCTTCTGCGTCCTGTAAACCTTCTTATTCTTGATGAACCTACAAACCACCTTGATATGCACTCAAAGGATGTTCTTCTGAGTGCACTGAAGGATTTTGGAGGAACTGTAATTTTTGTAAGCCATGACCGTGGATTTATTGAAGATTTAAGCACCCGTGTTATTGAGCTTCATCCTGGAAAATTCAGGATTTTTCCAGGGGACTACAGGTACTACATGGAAAGGATGGAAGCTGAAGCAGCAGGTCTTGTTTCTGAAGGAAACTCTGCTGTGGAAAAGAAAACGGAATCTGTAGCAGCGGAAAATAAATCTGCCACAAAGCTGTCCTGGGAAGAGCAGAAAAAACTGGAAACAGAAAAGCGTCGTGCAGAAAAAAGTGTTAAAATGCTGGAAGAACAGATTCTGAAAATTGAAGAAGAAAAATTGCAGCAGGAAGAACAGATGGCAAAACCTGAAGTTTATTCCAACGGAGAAAAAGCAAAAGCTGTCCAGCAGAAAATTGACCAGCTGGCTGAAAGGCTGGAAGAACTGAATATGCAGTGGATGGAAGCTGCTGAAGAACTGGAAAAATATAATCAGTAAGTAAAGCGGTAGCGATGGGAGCACCGAAGTTGCCGGCTTGACGGCAATGAGCGCAATCTGCGCGAAGTGCGGACGTAGCGACGGCGAAAGCCGGACCGCCCGTAAGATGGAGGAGATATGAAAGTTTTAGTAATTGGTGGAGCTGGATATATTGGTTCTCACGTTGTTAAAGAACTGATGAAAAACGGACACAAAGTTACAGTTTTTGACAACCTGTCATCAGGCTTGAGACAGAATCTTTTTGCAGAAAATGAATTCATTTACGGAAACATTCTTATAGAAAATGATCTTAATGCAGCCTTTGAAAAGGGGTTTGATGCTTTTATTCATCTGGCGGCTTTTAAAGCTGCCGGGGAGTCTATGGTATCGCCGGAAAAATACTCCGTAAATAATCTGACTGGAACAATCAATATTATGAATGCGGCCGTAAAGCACAACTGCAAAAATATGGTTTTTTCTTCCAGTGCCGCTGTGTTTGGTGAACCTCAGTATCTTCCGATTGACGAAAATCATCCGAAAAATCCAGAAAATTATTACGGATTTACAAAGCTTAAGATTGAAGAAATCATGAACTGGTACGAGAAGCTGAAGGGGCTGAAATTTGCAGCACTCCGTTACTTTAATGCTGCCGGTTATGATGTGGAAGGTTTTCCTAACGGACTGGAACAGAACCCGGCAAATCTGCTTCCTGTTATTATGGAAACAGCCTGCGGAATGCGTCCTATGATGAAAATTTTTGGTTCTGATTACGATACAAGAGACGGTACTTGTATTCGGGATTATGTTCACGTAAATGATCTGGCATCTGCCCATGTAAAGGCACTTGAATATATCGCAAAAAACAAGGAGAGCATTACTGTAAACCTTGGAAGCGAAACAGGTGTTACTGTTAAGGAAATGCTGGAGGAAGCAAGAAAAATTACAGGGCGTGTTATTATGGCCGATTATGTTGACCGTCGTCCTGGTGATCCTGCTGTTCTGGTGGCTTCCAGTGCACTGGCAAGAGAAAAACTCAAGTGGGTTCCTCAGTACAGTGATGTACATACTTTGCTGGAAAGTACCTGGAATGCGTATCTTGCCAACGGTAAACTGAAAAAATAAAACCGGTGTGCAACTTTCAAGTCGTTGCAGTGTCTAAATTATTAGAGCCACAACGGCTTTTATTGAGGTTGAATTATGTCACGAACTTATGATGACTCAATGTTTATCGATACTTTTGAGCATGAATACACATGGTTGAATGGGTTTATGAGAAATGTCCGCCGCTTCAGTCGCCGTCCTGCAATTATCGATCCTGACACAAACAGAACATGGACTTACAATAAACTCAACGAAGAAGCAAACAGACTGGCTAATGCTCTTAAAGCCAGCGGTGTAAAGAAAGATAATGTTGTAATGACTGCTATGCGCAATTCACCGGAATTCTGTTTTACGTACACTGGTCCAAGAAAAATCGGAGCTATCCTGCTTGCCGCCAACTATAACCTGGCATCTGGAGAAATGGCTCTTCTTATTAATCATAACAAACCAAAGATTGTAATTTACTCTGCCAATGTTTCAGAAATGATGGAAGAAGCATCAAAAATATGTCTCTGGAAGCCTTCGCTTTTTGTAATGGCAGATAACATTGAAAGTAAACCTGTTCCAAAGGGACATATGCTTTATGAGGATTTTGTAGCAGGTGCTTCTGATCAGGAACCGGAAGTCGATTTCCGTCACCATATTTACGATGAAGTTATTAGACTTTGTACAAGCGGTACAACTTCGATGCCAAAATCTGTTCCTATTAATGATATTAATGAAGTGCTTTCGGCTCATGATGTAATTATGCATTATCCTCTTAACCCGCTGGATGTAACACTTAACATGACTCCATGGTTTCATAGAGGGGGATGTCACTCAGGCGGAATAGGTCCATCATTCTATGCAGGTGCCGCTGTTGTTGTAATGAGATTCTTTAAGCCTCAGAGTGCACTGGACTGGTGTACTCTGTATAAGATTAGTTTTATGATGGGTGCTCCTGCCAGTCTCGAAATGCTGTCTCGTGCTCAGGAAAAAAATCCAAGAGAGCTTTCGTCACTTCGCGGGCTTGTTACAATGGGAGCACCGCTTTCCAGAGACAGTTGTATCCGGTTTGGGGAGCTTCTTACTCCAAACATTTATAATGGATATGGAACAACAGAAACTTTCTGGAATTCATTTCTGCGTCCTTATAATCTGCCTGACGGAGCCGGATCTGTAGGTTTAAGCTGTACAGATGATGAAGTTCGCGTTGTTAAGGTTTATGAAGATAAAAAGGCAGAACCTGATGAGATGGTTCCTCATGACAGCATGGAAGAGGGGGAAATCATCATTCACTCTCCTGCAAAATCTACATATTCCTACTATCACAACGAAGAGATGACTAAGGAAAAATTCTACAAAGGATGGATGTATACTGGTGACACTGGTGTCTGGGATGAAGACTGGATTGTTACTGTAAAAGGCCGCAAGGACGACATGATGGTTGTTTCTGGAGAGAATATCTATCCGAGTCAGATTGAAGAAGCCGTTGCATTAAATCCGAAGGTAAAAGACTGTATTGTAACTGCAGTTCCTGACAAAGTTCGTGGACAGGCTGTTGTTGCGTATGTAATTCCCGAAGACAAAAGCCTTACTGTGGAAGAACTGGCAGCGTTCTGCAGCGAAAGCAAAATGTTGAGCCGTTACAAGAAACCACGCTATTTTGCTATTGTAGATTCAATTCCCTACACAGCAACAGGAAAAAAGCAGCATAATAAAATGAAGGCCAGAGCCAGAGAAGATCTGGAAAACGGCATTCTCAGCAAAGCATAGTTTTTAATACAATAAATATTAATATTCAGGAGAAATTTTATGGAACAGACAACAATGAGTGCAGCCGCACAGGTGATTATTTCTGTAATTCCTATTGTCGGCATCGTGATGGGGGGGCTTGTAATCTTTTTTTCACTTCTGTGGCATCACCTGGAAGTAAGAAAACAGATTCTGGCAGGTATTTATAAGCCTGAACGTTTTAATTTAAAGGCTTATTCCCTGCTTATTGGACTTCTTCTAACTGCAGTTGGTGTTGTGCTTACTCTGTTTTTTGCACTGGCAGGTGGTGTTTCGGCAGCTCTCCTTGGAGGACTTATTCCAATGGCTGTGGGTATAAGCCTTATTGTTTTTTACAATGTAAACGACTGGTCTTAGTTCCTTAGATTTTCAGGTTTTATAAGTCGTGAGCCGTAAAGCTTTTAGCAGTATAGAACAGTTATTCTCTAAAATCCGTGATGAACGGTATGTGCGTCTTGCACTTGAAGGTGATTCCAGGGCTTTTAATAACCTTATTTCCCTTTATAAAACAAGAGTAAACGGGCTGGGCATGAGCTTTTTTAAAAATCACGATGATAGTGATGATTTTGTGCAGGAAGTATTTGTAAAGGTTTATGTTAATCTTCCCAACTTCCGGTTTGATTCATCATTTTCGACCTGGCTTACAAAAATCGCCTGGACAACGGCAATTAACGCTGTAAACAGACGAAAGGAATATCTTCCTCTTGTAAATGAAGAATACATAAAAGATGAATCAAGATCTCCTGAAGAAGAACTGATTCGTCAGATTACAAGAGATGTTATTCGGGATGAAGTAAAAAATCTTCCGGAAAATTACGGGGCCTGTATTGAAATGTATTTTTTCTACGATTTGAGCTATGACGAAATTTCAAAAATTACAGGGTTCCCGATGAATACAATAAAATCTCATATTTTCAGGGCAAAAAAGATTCTGGCAGAGAAATTAAGGAGTGTTTATGAGCAGTAACGAAAAAAAATGTGAAGAAATGATGAATACCTTTTACATGCTTGATAAGGATGAAAGAATTCCTGCAAAAGTTTCTCTCCATCTTCTCTGCTGTAAAGAATGCAGAACAAAAGTCCGTATGCTTACGAAGGCTGAAAAACTGGCTGCCGGTGAATTTAAAAAGGTTTCTGCAACAGATACTGAAGACGTAATTGATATTATCAATACAGCAAATCCATACTGGATGAATAAAATAAAGCCTGTATCTATGACAAACTGGGTTGTAAGCGGAATCATCGTTTTTACACTATTTATGATTTTTGGATTCTATGTACAAATCAACAATTTTGACCGCCTTTATATTGCAAATCAGATTGCTTTTGGTGTAAGCGTATGTCTTTACCTGGGAATTTTCGTAGCAGTCAATATGGATTTTTTTGTAAAGCGAATTAACCGTGTAAAACTTGCCTGATTTGTAGTATCATTTGAATATGACAGATCTTGATGTATTCAAAAAAGACTTAAATGATGAGAGGGGCCGGATGATTTCCCTTCAAACACTTCTTACTTCCATTCCGGCTATGTCTCCGGAAAGCGGCGGTAATGGTGAATTTGAAAAAACTGCTGCCTTAAAAAAATGGCTTATTGAGGCCGGCTTTAATGAATCTCAGTTTACACAGTACGACGCTCCTGACAGCCGTGTAAAAAGCGGAGTCCGTCCAAATCTTCTTCTTACCATTCCCGGAAAATCAGATGACTATTCTATATGGGTTATGGCACATGTAGATGTGGTTCCTCCCGGGGATTTAAAAATGTGGAGTTCAGATCCATGGCAAGTTGTTTACAATGAAGCTGAAGATAAAATCGTTGGCCGCGGTGTTGAAGATAATCAGCAGGGACTTGTCTCAGGGGTTTTTGCAGCTCTTGAACTTCTAAAACATGGTATTACTCCAGAACATACTGTAAAACTTCTGTTTATGGCTGATGAAGAATTTGGCTCTGAATACGGAATAAAATTTCTTCTAAAAAATCACAGGGAGCTTTTTAAGTTTGAAGACCTGATAATAATTCCTGATGGCGGAGATTCTGAAGGAAAAACCATCGAAGTTGCAGAAAAAAACATTCTGTGGCTTCGTCTCCATACAGTGGGGCAGCAGAGTCACGGTTCAATGCCGGACAAGGGTAAAAATGCTCATCTTGCTGCCTGTGACCTGGCACTCCGTCTGAACGATATTGAAAATTTCTTCAATGAAAAGGACCTGCTTTTTACACCATCCTGGTCCACATTTCAGCCTACAAAAAAGGAATCAAATGTAGAAACTGTAAATATAATTCCAGGTGATGATGTTTTTTACATGGACTGCCGTATTCTTCCAAGGTATTCTCTTGATGAAGTTCGTCAGGAAGTTTCAAAACGGGTAAAGGCTGTCGAAGAAAAATACGGTGTTACAATTGAAGTAACAGAACCTCAGGCTCAGCAGTCCCCTGCAACACCTGTAACAGCTCCTGTTGTACAGAAACTTTCGGCTGCAATAAAAAAGGCTCATGGTTTTGATGCAAAGCCGATTGGCATTGGCGGGGGAACAGTTGGTGCTGAATTAAGGTGCCTTGGTTATAATGCGGCAATCTGGTCGACACTGGACGAAATCTGTCATCAGCCCAACGAATACAGTTATATTAAAAATACGATTGCAGATGCCCTGACACTTTGTGTTCTCTTTACTGAAAATTAATAATTGATATTGATAATGAATAAACTTTTCCGCTTCATTAACAGCAAGTTTCTCATTTCCTTCGGGGTCGCTTTTCTTTTAGGCAGCTGTGTTACGATGGGTGATTATAATTTTCATTCAGTGGACAGAAACCTTGAGACCGGAAATTATGAGGGTGCTGCTAAGGAACTGGAAGACCACTCTGGTTTTATTTATACAGCCAGGGATAAGGTTCTTGTGGGACTCGATGAAGGAATTCTCTGCCACTATAGAAAAATGTATGGAGAGTCAAACACGTCCTTTGAAAAGGCAGAGCAACTCATACAGGAATACAGAGCTGCAAGTATAAGTCAGATGCTGATTAGTGCAGTTACAAACGATACTGTCATAGATTACGAAGGTGAAGATTTTGAGAATATTTATTCCAGCATCTTTATGGCTCTGAATTATGCTGCATTGGGAAAACCTGAAGATGTAATGGTTGAACTTCGCCGGGCAGATAATAAAATCAAGCTCTTGAAGCTGAAATACCAGGAACAAATTAAGGCTGCAGACAGACAGATTGCAGAAAACGGAGTTTCTGTCAGCAAAGTTGATATTGCCTTTAATGATTCAGCTCTTGCCCGTTATCTGAGTCTGATTGTTTATCGTAGTCTGGGAGATGAAGGAAATGCGGAAGTTGATGTAAAGTATCTCCGTTCAATTTTTAAGAATCAGCCTGTTCTGTATGATTTTTCACAGCCCTCCTGCATTGAACAGGAGCTGTCTGTTCCAGGAGGAATGGCCCGACTTAATGTCCTGGCCTTTAGCGGAAAAGCTCCTGTAAAAAAGGAATCAATAATCCGCATCCCATGGCATACAGGTAACTGGTACAAACTGGCACTTCCTGTAATGGAAAAAAGAGAATCTGCAGTTAATTCAATTTCTGTAACAGCTGTCAACAAGGCAACAGGTGAAAAAACTTCTGCCGGACTGGAAAAGATTGAATCAATCGAAAATATCGCCATGGATACCTTCCGGCAGCATTATTCCTTAATTTATGCCCGTTCTCTGGCAAGATCGATTTCCAGACAGGCGGTAAGCTCTGCTGTGAATTCTGCAACAAAGGAAGTCTCTGATCCTGGAGCGGCATTGATTCTGGCGACTTTTGATATAGCCCACATGATTGCGACTGAAGTGATGGAACGTGCTGATGTAAGATGCAGCAGATATTTTCCTGCTTCTGCCAGTGTAACTGGTATTAACCTTGTTCCAGGTAATTACAGCGTAACCGTTGATTATAAACAGAATAAAAAAATCATTTACAGCGAGACATTTGCCGTGACTGTCAAAAAGGGTGGCCTTAATCTTGTAGAATCTGTTTCCCTGCGATAAAATAAAATGCTATGTTATATTTTTTCGGTGGGCTTCTGACTCAGTATGCTGCTGGACTCCAGTCAGGTTCTTTTTTTAAAACAATTTTCAGCCACAGCGATTTACTGCAGTCATATTCAGTTTTAATCGTTCTTTCCATGTACACAGGTTTTATTCTTGTGCGGTATTTCATGCCTAAGTTTTTTGATTTTATGCCTCATGACAGAGGACGTGAGTTTACTGTAAACGCAGAAGCTGCAAAGGGAAAGCCGACAGGTTCCGGTGTTTTCTTTATTTCGGCCTTTGTACTTTTAAGTTTTGTATTTGTTCCGATGAATTTTAATGATGCCTTCTGGTGGCTTAAACCATCATGCCTGGCACTTACATGGCTGATGATGCTGACTGGTTATCTAGATGACCGCAGTACATTCAGCTGGGGAGAATACCGCAAGGCCCTTCTTGATCTTGTTATCAGTGTTGCAGCTTCAGTTCTCCTTGCTTTCTATCTTAAAAATTCAGAAGGAAAAATCCATTTCTGGCTTCCAATTTTCAAACAGGGAATTTCAGTAGCACCATGGGTATTTATCTGTATTTCGACAGTAATGCTGTGGGCTTCCGTTAATACAACAAACTGTACTGATGGTGTTGATGGCCTCAGTTCAACTTTAGTTTTAATTGCCCTTCTTACAATGGGATTTATCTTCTATTTTATTCTTGGCTATAACAAGATTGCAGAATACCTTATTGTTCCGCACTTTAAGGATGGTGCTTCCTGGGCAGTCATGACTTTCTGTCTTGCCGGTGTTTTGATGGGATACCTGTGGCACAATGCTTTCCCTAGCAGATGTCTTATGGGTGACGCAGGCAGTCGGGCACTTGGTTTTTTCATTGGCCTTTGTGTAATGATAAGCGGAAATCCTTTTATGATTTTTGCAACATCAACAATTATATGTATTAATGGCGGCATGGGGCTGCTTAAAGTTTTCTTAAAGAGATTCTTCAAAATCAACTTCTTCTCATCGGTAAGATTTCCTCTTCACGATCATATGCGTGTAAATCATCAGTGGTCACCTACACAGGTACTTATCAGATTCATGATGCTTCAGCTGCTTATTACTCTTGCCATTGTTGGAATCCTCTTTAAAATCCGTTAGTTTTCTGGAGTGATAAAATGAATGTAAAAGTAACACACCATTCCCTGTCAGGTTCAATTACTGTTCCTGGATCAAAGTCTCATACAATCAGGGCTCTTCTGCTTGCAACTCTGGCAGAAGGAACATCCATTGTAAGAAATCCCCTTCCCAGTGCAGACTGTCTTTCTACGGCAGCTGCTGTTCCTCTTATTGGGGCAGAAATTGATCTTAATCTTTCTGAAGAAGGGGAACCTGGTACTCAATGGGTTGTAAAAGGGGCCGGAAAAAACATTCATCTTCCAACCGACATTGTTAATGTAGGAAACTCTGGAACGCTTCTTTATTTTCTGTCGGCAATTGCGGCAAATTTTTGTGGCATAAGTGTGTTTACAGGTGATGAAAGCATCAGAAAACGTCCTGTAGCCCATGTAGTTGATGCACTTAACCAGATAGGAGCCAGAGCAGAAATGGCAATTCCAGGTCACAACGGCTGTCCTCTTGTCATTAAAGGTCCTGCAAAACCAGGGCTTATTAAAACTCCAGGAGAGATTTCCAGTCAGTACATTTCAGGGCTGATGATGAGTGCTATTCTTATGAATGGAAAACTTTCAATGGAACTTTCAAATCCAAAGGAAACTCCATATCTGACAATGACACAAAAATGGATGGAAAAAGTTGGAGTACCATGCAGCATCAGTCCTGATTTTAAGAAGATTGAAGTAAACGGTCCTGTAAATTTAAAGGCTTTTGATGAAATCATTCCATCAGACTGGGAAGGCGTTGCTTTTCCTCTTATTGCAGCTCTTGTTACAGATTCTGAAATCAAAATAGAAAACGTTGATGGCTCTGGAACTCAGGGTGATGATGCTATTGTTGACATCTTAAAATCAATTGGAGGAGACATCGACTGGAACAGAGAAGAAGGAACTATTATTGTAAAAGGCGGATGCAAAGCTTCTAATGGACATGGCCGCCTCTCTACAAAACATCTTCCAGGAGGGGAGCTGCACGTAAAAATGTCAGACTTCCCGGATGCAATCTGTGCCCTTGCAGTAATTGCATGTTTTACAGAAGGAACTGTAGTACTTGAAGATGCTGAAGTTTGCCGGCGTAAGGAAACAGACAGACTTAAGGTTCTTAATATTGAACTGTCAAAGCTGGGGGCAAATATTGAAGAGAAACAGGATGCCCTTATTATTCACGGGGGATGTCCTCTTCATGGTGGTACTGTAGAAAGTTACGACGATCATCGCATGGCTATGTCTCTGGCTTGTCTTGGACTTGGCCTCCCTCAGACAGAAAAACTTGTTGTTACAAAAGGTGAGTGCTGTGCAGTCAGTTTTCCGCACTTCTTTGAAATTTTTAACGACCGCCTTAATGCCGGGTTTCAGTTACAGTAAAAGATGAACTGAAAAATAGACTTGCAGATGGGATTACCTTATAATTTTAGTTATGGAATTTAATGATTTTAGAGATGACATCTATTCAAAATGGCAGAACCGCATTTTAAAACTGTGCTGGGTCGGTACAGTTTTAATCTTTATTTTTGAATTGATTGTTTTTTTTGCTTTTCTAAAAACAGATTTTCTTACTACAACAGTTTTACACTATCTTTCTGTAAGGGTATTGCTTCCTTCTGGAATAAACTTTGCATCAGCTGTTTTATGTGTTTTAGGGTTACGCTCAAACAGGTTTACAGTTTCAGAAAAGAATTATGTTGCCTGTATTGCCATTTTTATAATCAGCTCTGTAGTAACTATCTTTCATAATTATTATAAATTTCTTCTTGTAGCAAACGGGCTTCCAATTGTTATATGTTCCATTTTTGTAGATAAAAAGCTTCTTCGTCATATTCTGGAACTTTGTCTTGCTACATTTGTTGTTTCTGCAATTGTTATGTGGTTTGATGATTTTCGCCTTGGAACGGTGGATTTTATCACTACGCTTATCTGTGCCTTAATGTTTATTTTTATCCTGTATGCCATAGCAAAGACAATTGTAGTGTACCAGAATGAACAGATAAACTTTATTTATTCTGCAAGTCAGAGACAGTCGCAGCTTATTTATGAACTCAAAATTGAACCTCTTACAAAGCTTTATAATAGAACTGCTCTGGATGGAGCCCTTAAATCATTTGTCCGAAAATATAATCAGAAAATCATTAATCCTCACCTTGTTCTTTTGGACCTGGATCATTTTAAGCAGGTAAACGATACCTGGGGTCATGCCAATGGCGATATGGTTCTTATACGTTTTGCTGAAATCATAAAGGAGAACATGGGAGGAATTCGTCGTGCATTCCGTTACGGTGGTGAAGAATTTGTCCTTCTCTTTGAAAACGAAAGTACCGGCGAAGTACATGAGTGTATCGAAAAAATCAGAATACAGCTTTGTGCAGAGCAGTTTCAGTTTGCCCCTGGAGAAAACTTTACATTAAGTGCCGGTATTTCAAAACTAAGGGATGGCTGGGATGATACCACCTGGTTTAATGATGCAGACACCGCCATGTACAGGGCAAAAGAAGGCGGCCGTAACAGAATTGAACTGGGTGAACCAGACTGATTTTTGACTCCTGCAACACCCCGCGGAAAACCGGCCGCGACCGTGTAATAATTGCCGGTCAGCCATAAAGGATAGGGGAGAAGTCTCTCCCCTGCGTCACACTGCGTTGTGCCGCACCCCACTCTGCGGGGCCCATCCCCGCAACGCCCCTGAAAAATATTTGTTCATTCCTGTTAAAATCTGAAATTATCATTCATCTGTTGCCTATAGTCTATATATGCGTCATAATAAAATTATATATTAAATGACGCATTAGAAAGGTGGTGACAATTTGCAGTTGATGGATTTTTCTTTTTATAAAGAAAGTGGAAAATATTATGGTGGTTCTGAAAAAAAAATAGGGATCCTGATTGAGGACGCTGAATACATGTTAAAATTCCAAAAGTCTTCAAGATTCGGTCTCCGTAATAACCATTTAAGTGAATTTATCGGTTCTCATATTTTTCAGATGGCTGGTTTTTGGGTTCAGGAAACCTATCTTGGACAATATAAAGGGAATAATGTTGTAGCATGTAAAGATTTCAATGATAAGGGCAGGCAGTTTGTTCCATTTAACGATGTCGGTGAAAGTACTCTGGATCAGGATAAAGAAACATATCAGTATGAGTATCAGGATATTATGCAGATGCTCAGAGATAATTCAAAACTTACAAATGTTGGAAAAACAATCGAAATGTTTTGGGAACTGTACATAATGGATGCTTTCCTTGGAAACTTTGACCGTCATGGTGGAAACTGGGGGTTTATTAAGGAAAACAACAGGTATACCCTTGCTCCCGTTTTTGATAACGGTTCATGTTTGTATCCTAATTTAACTGATGAAGAAGAAATGGAACAAATTATGACCTCTCGGGAAGAAACTGAAAAGAGGATTTTTACTTTTCCGACTTCACAGGTAAAGCTTAACGGTGTCAAAAGCTCTTATTATGAGGTTATAAACAGTCATCAGTTTAAGGAATGTGATACTGCACTAAAAACTGTTTTTAATAGAATTAATATGGAAGAAATCAATCGTTTTATTGACAGCCTGGATTGTATTTCGGATATTCATAAAAAATTTTACCGGCATATTTTAAAGTCCCGTTATGAACTGATTTTAAAAAATGCTTTTGAAAAGATAGTGTAGGAGACAGAGTATGAAGGAAGCGTTTACAAAAGCAGTAATCTGTCTTGACGATGACCTTGGAATTACTTACAGACTCTGCCAGATTGAATATACCGTTAGGGATGATGATACATATGCGTGGAAGTTTATTCCGGATTATAGTGTTATTGATTTGCTGTCTTCTGATATTTTTCAAGGTATACCAGGATTGAATCTGGATTTGAGAAAATCGGAATATGTACGGGAAAATGTAATGCCTGTTTTTATCAGTGAGCGGTCTCCGTCCAAAAATCGCGAAGATTTGTGGAAACTGCTGGAAGAAGCAGATATGGATTATTATGATCCTTTGGAATGGCTTTTAAGGACAACGACCAGATATTCAGGTGATGCACTGTATGTTCGACCGGTTGAAAAATTTGAAAAAGAAATTTTAATTGATGATATTAATTTTCTTGGAAATAGAAGTTCGATAATGACAAAAAAAATCCTTCAGCTTATTTGTGGCGGCTGTCGTATAAAGTTTACGGACTGTGAAATAAACGACACAAATAGAAAGGTGATTTATACAGTATTAGTCTCTTTATATAGAAAAGAAAAATCCTATGTCGATGGAAAGCGTCGTGAAGGAATTGATAAAGCCTGTTTAAATGGAAAGTTCAAAGGCAGAAAACGAATGAAGCTGGATCCTCTTAAATTGCTGGAAGTAATGTCAATGTATAGAGATGGTCTTATTACAGAAGCGCAGGGAATGCAAAAACTGAATATCAGCCGTTCAACATTTGAAAGACGATATAAAGAATTTTCAATGCGTCAGTAATAATATGTTTTATTTATGACGCAAAGGTTAGTGTAATAATTGCCGGTCAGCCATAAAGGATAGGGGAGAAGTTTCTCCCCTGCGTCACACTGCGTTGTGCCGCCCCCCACTCTGCGGGGCCCATCCCCGCCACGCCCCTGAAAAAAAACCTTTTTTTAATTGTTATTTTCAAGAAATTCTTCCATTGAAATTTTACCGCCGAAGGCGGACTTTTAGCGTATACGCTAAAAGTAATTTGACAGAATTACTTTTTCGCCATGCTTGCTACGCTCGCATGGCGAAAAAGTAAGCATGGAGGAATGTATGCGTTTGAATAAAGTTGCAGGATTAATCAGCATAGCCGCAGTATTGCTCGCCGGCTGTTCAAGTGAATCAGAAAGCCACAAACACACATTTGCAGCAGAATGGAGCAGTGACGAAGCAACACACTGGTACGCTGCAACATGCGGTCACACAGATCAGAAAAAAGACCAGGCTGCACATGAAACAACAGCAGCACTTTCAAAAGATGGAACTAACCACTGGAAGGTTTGTGATGCGTGTGGCGGAAAATTTGAAGTAACTGCACACACATGGAATCACGAAGACTATCAGTACGATTCTGAGTCAGGAAAAGAAATCAGAACTTGTACAGAGTGCAGTTATGTTGATGATCAGGAACATCAGCATGCAACAACAGCAGGTTTTTTAGAAGATGAAACAAATCATTGGAAGATTTGTGATGCGTGTGGTGATACTTATGAAATGAATGTTCATAGGGAAGATGAAGGCACTGTAACAACAGCACTTTCAAAGGATCAGACAAATCACTGGAAAGTTTGTGATGCGTGTGGCGGAAAATATGATGTAACATCACACACAGAAGACGAAGGAACAGTAACAACAGCAGTGACATTAACATCAGATGGTGTAAGAACATATAGATGCAAAAGTTGTGATTTTGAACTTAGAACTGAAGTGATAACAAAACCTGTATTGTACGAATCCCCTGTTGATGCCGAAACAGGACTTGCTGCTACTTCATCATCAACATACATCTATTTTGGTGTATTTCCAAAAACAGTTCTTCCAGAAGGCAGTATTGTAACAGTTGATGAAACTGTGAGTGTTTCAATGGGGGCAAATACTTATTACCCAGGCAGCGACGGAGAGTACTACGCAAAAGTGACTGCAATGACATACCGTTCGTCATATAAATACACTGATGAAAGTGCAACAACATCTGGTGCAGTTCGTTACTTCAAAGTAGAACCAGTTAAGTGGAAGGTTTTAACAACAAACTATAACGGCAAAGCCCTTTTGCTGGCAGAAGATATACTTACAGCAAATGTGCCGTATTATAAATCAGCTGGAGACAGAACAATTAGTAATAATACAGTTTATCCAAACAACTACAAGTACAGTACAATCAGAGCATATCTGAACGGAAAATACGAAAGCGATGATACACAGGGAAAAACTGCTTTTGAAAACAAAGGCTTCCTGCAGACAGCCTTTACAGCAACCGCACAGTCAAAGATTGCAGAAACAGAAGTTGATAACAGAAAAGAAACAACAGGATATTCAGAAAGCACTTATGCAGCAGATTATGCCTGTGAAAACACAACAGATAAGATTTTCCTGCTTAGTGAAAGCGAAGTAATAAACAGAGATTATGGCTTTGCCGCATACAACAGTCGTGGAAGGGGTAACGCAAGAATCCGTGTGACAACAGACTTTGCAAAGGCAAATTACGCTTTCCAGAATAATATAAACGACGGCTACGGCGGTTATTGGTGGCTGCGATCTCCTAGCTGTAAGTATAGTGACTACGTGCCCCACGTGGACGATGGCGGCCATGCCTACACCAACTATTACGTTGGCTATAAGGAGTACGGGATTGTGCCAGCTTTGTCAATTTCGTTTTAACGAAATTGACTGTAATACGCCGCTTCGCGTCGTTTGCATGAGAGGAAATTATTGACGTCTGCCCCAGGCAGATGCATAATCTGGTTGTAAAATCCCAGCACTGTGCAAAGCCTGCCTTGACGCGTCAGGGATCGTTGCGGAAAGACCACAGCGTAGCGAGGACTTGCAGCAAGAGCCCGACGGCTTTAGCCGGGACGCCCCTCACCATCCACTCCTTAATTGTAAAAATCCTTCAAAAGCATTATTATTGTAGAAAAGGTGGTTTCGAGAGCCGGTTCCTGAGGTTCTCGAAGGGCAACCACCGCTGTTTTAACTTTTTTTGAGGAAAATTATGAAACTTACTTGTGGTATTGTTGGTCTTCCAAATGTTGGTAAATCGACTATTTTTTCGGCACTTACTCGCGCTCCTGCTGAGGCTGCCAATTATCCTTTCTGTACTATTGAACCTAATCACGGTGTTGTAGAGCTTCCGGATGAACGTCTGGACTTTATGGCTTCTGTATTCCAGCCAAAAAAGAAAATTCCTGCTACTGTAGACTTTGTTGATATTGCAGGTCTTATTAAGGGTGCTTCTAACGGTGAAGGTCTTGGTAACCAGTTCCTTGCCAACATCCGCGAAACATCTGTAATTGCTCACGTTGTACGCTGTTTTGACAACCCTGACATTCAGCATGTTCGTGACGATGCCAAAACTGACGCTCCAATCGATCCTGAAAGCGACATCCTTACAATTAACTACGAACTCTGCCAGGCAGATATTGATACAATCACAAAACGTGAAGACAAAGTAATCCGCCAGATTCGTGCCATGGGTAAGGCTGAAGAAAAGAAATTTGCCGGTTACCGCAGTGCTGTAGATAAAATTCTTCCACTTCTCCGTGAAGGTAAATGTGCACGTCAGGCTGAGCTTACTGACGAAGAAATGGAAGGTATTTACGATCTCCATCTGCTTACTATCAAACCACAGCTTCTTGTCTGCAACATCGATGAAGATACTATTGCTTCCGGTACTAACGACTACGTTGAACGTGTCAGAAAAATTGCTGAAGAAGAAAAATCAGAAGTTATCGTAATCTGCGGTAAGTTTGAAAGTGAACTCGTTGATATTGAATCTCCTGAAGACCGTGCTGAATTTATGGAAAGCGTAGGTCTTAAAGAATCTGGTCTTACTGTTCTTGCCCGTGCTGCATATCACCTTATGGGACTCCGCACATTCTTTACCGGCGGTCCTGATGAATGTCGTGCATGGACTATCCGTAACGGTGACAAAGCTCCTCAGGCTGCCGGCGTAATCCATACTGACTTTGAGAAGGGCTTTATTAAGGCCGAAGTTTACCATGTTGAAGATCTGCGCCAGTACGGTTCTGAAGCCGAAATCAAGTCTCACGGTAAATACCGTCAGGAAGGCAAAGAATACGTTGTTCAGGATGGCGACTGTATTTTCTTCAAATTTAATGTTTAATTTTTTGCAAAAAGTGTAGTTTTGCATTTTCAGCGACAATAAATATATAGAGGTCATTATGAAAAGATTTTCTGTATGTTTACTGCCGCTGTTTTTTTTACTGGGCATTTCATTTCTTCTATCCTGCAGTCAGTCATGCTCGCTTTCTGGTACTGGTATGGCAGGTCAGTCAAAGATAAAGGTGTTGAACTGGAATCTTGAGACTTTTTTTGACGGTAATTTTGATGGTAATGAGTACGATGAATTTAAGAACTCTTCATCAGGCTGGAATTCTGACAAATACAGTCAGCGTCTGGAGCGTCTGGCAGAAGTAATAAAATCTGTTGATCCTGATGTTATTGTTATGGAAGAGCTGGAAAAAGAAGAACAGCTTCATGATATTTACAACAGGCTTTGTTCTTCGTTTAATTTGTCTAAAAATTATTCCTGGGGCTGCTTTTCTAAAGAAGAAGGATCTTCAATTGGTTGTGGTGTCATGAGCCGGTATCCGCTTTCGGCTCCTGCAGTTCATTCTATGGATATGAGGAGTGTGGCTGACAGTCAGCCTTCTGTAAGACCTGTAATGCAGGTGGATATTACTGTCAAAAATAAAGTTGTCAGGATGTTTGTAAATCACTGGAAAAGTAAAAGTGGTGGTGAACTGGAAAGTCAGATATGGCGGGATTATCAGGAAGAGATTCTTGCTGATTGTCTCAGGTCCGCTGCTTCCCAGGGAATTCCGGCCTTTGCCTGTGGAGATTTTAATAAGGATATTCAGGAATTCAGAAAGGTCTCTGGAAAAAAAGAAGGGAATAATATTGTTCTAAAGGGAAAGGAAGATTTTCCTGTTTACTCTCCCTGGTATGATGAACTGGGTAATTTAATAACTCCAGGAAGCTATTGTTATAACAGTCAGTGGGAACGAATTGATCATTTTTTTGGCGGAAGAAAAATAACGGTTACTGATTTTAAAGTAGAAAAATCAGGGCCGTGGGCGGGTGAGAACGGCTTGCCCAGCAAATATTATGTAAAATGGGGGACAGGATATTCAGATCATCTTCCTGTATCCTGTGTCATCAGCTGGTAAAATGTTTACTGGTTGCGCTGCCTGAAAATTCCGTCTTCATAGCCTTGAATCGTTTTATCTGTTCCTGCTTTTTCAAGACGAAATTGGGCCCATGCACAAAACTGTTTTTCCATTTCTATTGAACACCAGTGCCTGTTTAGTTTTTTTGCAGTAACTGCTGTGCTGCCTGAGCCGCCAAATGGATCGAAAACAATATCTCCTTCCATTGAAGAGCAGAGAATGAGCTTTGCAAGAAGCTTTTCTGGTTTTTGTGTAGGGTGGGCTGTGTTTTCGGGCATAGACCAGAATGGAACAGTAATATCATTCCAGAAGTTTGATGGGCATGTATCCCTGTAGTTGCCGTCTTCGCTTTCTGTCCAGTCTTTTGGTACTCCATCTGATTTGTATGGAGCTATTACTTTTCTGCGGATCTTTACAGAGTTGATGTTAAAGATGTAGTCCTGTCCTTTTGTGATGAACCATATATCCTCATGGCAGTTTTTCCAGTTAGCCTTAGCCCCTCTTCCTTTTTCTCGTTCCCAGGTGATTCTGTTTCGTAATACGAGTTTTCCCTGTTCTTCGTATTCACTCAAAATTTGCCCTACCACTACTGAGCTTTTCCAGTCGACGCAGATATACATTGAACCGTTGTCTGTAAGAAGAGGAAGTACGAGATCCAGCCATTGTTTAGTGTATTCTGTATATGCCTGATTGTCTCTGGCTGAAAATTTTGAAGAACTGTATTGTTTTGAAAGATTGTAGGGAGGATCTGCAATAATCAGTGGAAATGATGAATGTGGAAGAAGTGGAAGTACCTTGAATGAATCGCCGCAAAAAAACTGGTCTGTGATGTCTGACAGTAAAAAGGCAGATTTGTTTTTATCTGACAGAATTTTACAACGGTTCAGGTATTCAATACCTTCCTGTGCCGTAAAGTCAATTGTTTTATTTTTAGAAGATTTTTCTGTCATAAGGTGACTATATCAGATTTCGGGAAAATTTTCGACAGGAGCAAAGTTGCCTGATTCTTCAGAGTCATCGTTGCTTTCCGAAAGCGTAGACTTTTCTTCAAACACAGAGAGAATTGTACCGCCAAAAACTCTTTTTAAAAGGTGAATCTCAGGAGGAATCTGATAGTCAACGCTTTTGAGAAGTGATGCTTCAAAGGCGGAGTAGGGTGTTTTATCTTCTGTATAAAGTATGCCTGTTATCTGGTTTATGGCAATGTGCATCTGAAGACTGCTGCAGAATGAGTAATTCCAGCCAGGAATTTGTTTCATGTATTAATTATATCATTATCCTGTATTATAATAAAATGGTAATTACAGGGAAAACTAATGAAAAAAAGTGATCTTCTTCTTGTTGTAGATATGCAGAATGTTTATAAAAAAGGCGGAAAATGGCAGTGCCTTGATACGGAAGGGGCGGCAGAAAATATCAATAGAATTATTGAAGCCGGTGCAGTAAATGTGATATTTACCAGATTCATTGCAAACGAAACAGATCCTTCAGGCGTGTGGAAGGATTACAACGTAAAATACAAAAAAGTGAATCAGGATGAATTTGCTAACAAAATGATAGATGAAATAATTCCACATTTAACTCGTTTTCCATTGTATACTAAGAGTGTGTATTCTTCTCTTGCAATTCCTGAAGTTCTGGAAGCTTCCAGAAAGGCCGGAAGAGTTGTGCTGACAGGGGTTGTGGCCGAATGCTGTGTTCTTTCCACTGCACTTGCCCTTATGGATGAAGGAATATATATCATTTATCTGGTGGATGGAGTTTCCGGGCTTGATAAGCCAAAAGAAGAAGCAACAAAGCTTGTTTTTTCAGGATTGTCGCCGCTTCATATAAAAATGATGACAACAGATGAATACCTGAATGAAAGTGAAAATTAAGATAAATACTTACTGCAACATCGTGGGTATGTATCTTTGAAAAGTTTGCGTAGCAATCTTTTATAAAAATGTCAGTTCCAGATCTTGAGATCTGTTTATTGATTTTATTGGGGAGTAAAAAGATGAGTATTACAAAAAAGGATATTGCTGTTGGCACTGCATTGACAGTAATTATGGTTATTTCGGCTGTAAATTGCGTTAAAAGTCTTTCAGCCGGGGCTCGTGTGGATGATATTTCTGCACAGGTTTATAATCAGACAGCAATTGTAAATAGAATTGTCGGTGAAAATATCCCGGTTGTTGTTCCTGAAAAAGACAAGGCAGATTTCCAGAATGTAATAAAGGCGTCTGAATCTGCCGTAAAAAAAGGTGATGTATCATCTGTAAAAAAAGCCCGTGAACTGTACACTGCTTTTATCAGGACGACAGCTCCATGGATTCAGGAGTCTCTTGCAGATCAGATTAATCAGGTGCGTTTTGATCTTTCATTTGCAGAAGTAAAAGCTCAGCTTAAAGAAACAGGTGATTATGACAAAGCTCTTGCAGCCCTGGAACAGCTTATTCAGGAATCGAACGGAGCTGATTCCCTTAAGGATGTACAGTTATTTAAGGAAAAAACAGAGGCTGATTCAAAAGTTGCATGGAAGAAAAAACTTACAGAGGTAAAAAAACAGGTTTCGGAACAACTTAATCCAAAGTCAGACAAAGAAAAAATTCTGGCCCTTATGAAAATTGCTGCTCCTTATGAAAATGATGAAGCTTTTGCAGATACAGTAAAACTTCTTAATGAATATATGAAGGAAGCTGAAACCCTGTCACAGATTAAGACTGAAGTTGGAAAGTTAAAGAAAAATGCTGAAAGTGAAGCTGTTTCTGGAATTGAATCAGAATCATGGAATCTTTATTCTTCAAGACTTTCTCAATTACAGTATGAGCTTACATCAATTAAAAAGCTTGATGTAACTGCTGTAAAGGCCGATCTTGCAGATTGTTCTACATCAGTAAAGAACTTTGAAAAATCTGCAAAAAAGAGCCAGAATCAGACTTATCTTAAGCAGATGGCTGAGTCCCTTACTGAATGTAAAAGCGAAATTGCAAGCCTTAAATTTGATGTAACATTTAACGCTTCGGCCACACTTATTGCTTCACAGCTGGCAAGTTTTAAGCATGAAGCAGTTGCCTTAAAGAATGTAGATAATCAGTCAGTACTTCAGGAAATTGATAACTGCATCCTTATGTTAAATAATCAGGAACAGGAATATAAAAAACTTGTTAGTGCCCGTGAAAGTATTGAAGTTAAGAATTATAATACAAAGAGTTTGAATTTAATTTCAGATGTTAAAAAACGTGCTGGTGATATTTCAATGATGTCTTCTGATAAAAAACAGAAGAGACTGGGACTTCTCCTTGAACTGGAAAGCCTTCAGACTAATTGTCTTTATCAGCCTGTTGTTTCCCTTTATCAGGAAGTATATGCGGATATCTGGAGCGGTCTTGATGCAGATACCAGATTTGAATTTGCCAAACAGTCGATTACAATCGAAAAGAGAGGTTTAAATGAAAATTTCTAAAAAATTATTTCTTGGTTTTATTTCACTGATTTTTGCAGCGGCATTAAATGCACAGGATGGAAGTCTTTCAAGCTTTATGCAAAGCTCAAAGCTCCAGACAGGTATAAGATTGACAGAAACTATTGCTGCAATGTCTGCAAATCAAACATCAGGATATGCTTATGGAAGCAGTAATTCTGTTACTGGAACTCTTCTTTCTGATTTTACAAATTCCTTTAGCGATAGTATGAGTTTACTGAATTCTCCTCAAGCAATGATGCCTGTAATGGATGGCTACGGCGGAGTAAATCTTGTAAACAATAATATGAATGATGTATTAAAAGGAGCTGCTCTTCTTACAGCAGAACAGGCACTGGGACTTACCGGAACAGTTGTTGTTATGGCAGTCTGGAAAGAATATAAGCTTATTCAGGATTATTGTGCCGGTAATATTTCAAGGTCGGATCTTGTATATAAAACAGCCACAAATGCTGCTTTAGTTGTTGGCAGTACTTTTACTGGTTTACTTCCTGTGATTTCTGTTGCATTTATTATTGTTGATGTGTCAAAACAGCTTGTTGAACTTTATAGAACACAGGCCGATAAAACTGAATTTATAATTACGGCCGTCGCTAATGCAGCGGGGCTGGCGGCAGGAGCTTTTGCTGTTTCAGCCCTTGGCAGTGCAGCCGCGGCTGGGCAGCTTGGTGGTACAATAGGAACGATAATCGGTTCGCCTATTGGAGGAGTTCTTGTGTTTGCTGTTGTTTACGGTGTTACGACTGCAGTTATTAAGATGGCAGGTCATCAGGCTGTAAATATTTATGAAGCATATAAGGAACCAGAACGCTTTGAGGCTATGTGCGATGAAATTCGTGCTGTCTGTAAGCTGTAATTAGTTTTTTTAAAATATATAAGGATATAAGGCTCGAACAGTTGAAAATTCATCTCTGAACGTGCTATTATAGTAAGACGTGAGAAAAATTCTTACCTGTTAATAATTTGAAATAACCATATCCAAAGTTAAGAGGAATAAAATGGCTAAGATTGAACTTAAAGGTATTACAAAGATTTACGATGGCAATGTTCTTGCTGTTGAAAGATCAAATGTAACAATTGAAGACCGCGAATTCTGTGTATTCGTAGGTCCATCTGGTTGTGGTAAATCTACAACTCTCCGTATGATTGCCGGTCTGGAAGACATTACTGGTGGTGAACTCCTTATTGATGGAGAAGTAATGAACGATGTTCCACCAAAGGACCGCAATATTGCCATGGTATTCCAGGATTATGCTCTTTATCCACATATGTCAGTTTATGACAACATGGCTTATGGTCTTAAGCATGCAAAAACAAATAAGGAAGAAATTGAACGTCGTGTTCGCGAAGCTTCACGCATTCTCGACCTCGATACATATCTCGATCGTAAACCAAAGGCTCTCTCTGGTGGACAGAGACAGCGTGTAGCTGTAGGTCGTGCTATCGTTCGTTCTCCAAAAGTATTCCTTTTTGACGAACCACTTTCGAACCTTGATGCTAAACTCCGTGTTTCAATGCGTGCTGAAATTTCAGGTCTCCACAATCGTCTTCAGGCTACAATGATCTACGTAACACACGACCAGATTGAAGCCATGACTATGGGTACAAAGATTGTTGTAATGTCAGAAAAACGCATTCAGCAGGTTGGTGCACCACTTTATCTGTACAATCACCCAATCAATAAGTTCGTTGCAGGCTTTATTGGTACACCTCCAATGAACTTCTTTAAAGTTAAGATTGCAGAAAAAGGCGGAAAGGTTGTAGCTGAAGAAGGTACATTCACTCTTGTTCCAACTGAAGCTCAGCAGAAACACCTTAAGGCTTATGTTGGAAAAGAAGTATGGTTCGGTGTTCGTCCAGAAGATCTTCAGTACAACGATGCTCCAGCTGCAGAAAACAACATTGCAGTAAAAGTAATCAACAAGGAACCTCTTGGTGCAGATACTAATGTATTCGTTCAGATTCAGAATACAAAAGTTGTTGCAAAATGTGCTCCAACTGTAAATCCAACATTAGGAGATACAGTAAACTTTACTCCAAAAATGGAAAAAGTTAAGTTCTTCGATGTTGAAACAGAAGTTAATATCTGTGAACCAGAAATCGAAAAGACCTGGTAATTAAATTGAATGTAAAAAAAAAGGCTGTTCCAAATTGAGGAACAGCCTTTTTTTTTCAAACAACGGTGAGTGAGCCTGTCGAAGCTACCGCTGTTTGTGTTTATAATGCTATGTTCGAGAAAAGATTTGCTGCATTGGTTTGCTTGTCATAATCACTGCAGCAAATCTTTATACAATTAGGTTACGGCCTGCACTTTCTGGTCTACAGCCTTACTCACCGTATTTAGTGTAAAATCACTTTTTACGGATATAGCCTTTATTTAAACCCATTATTTGACTAGAACCAGATAATCAATAGTACAGTTATTGAAGGCTTCTTTTTCCTTGTCATATTCAAACGAAAGATAATTGATGATTATCATGTGGGAGTCATCAAGCTGAAGATAATAAGGAAAACTTACATCTCCTGATTGTTTCGCTTCTTTAATTTGAAGAATATTTTTGCTAATATCAAATTCCTTTTCATTGATTGTGATTATTATATTTTTATTTTTGGGATTTTCTGACTTGTTATTGTTTTTGATGTTGTAGTATAAGTATGCTTTATAAAAAGTAGAATATCCTCCAATGTTATAACTCTGGTTAAGGTCTTTGTATATGCCGTCAGAAAAAGAATCTGTTGCAGAGTTGGATTCGTTTGGTGTGTTGTGGATCTGATATAAAGAATTATTCTTTTCAAAAGAGATCCAGGAAGGAGTTTTATGTGCTGTTTTATTAGTCAGATAATTTCTGGCAGAAATAAAAGTATTGAGATCTTCTTCTGTGATGTTTTTCTGGATTTCTTCCGGTTTAAAATTTTTAAGTTCTCCGTTTTCAAGCATTTCATATTTAGTCATTACTGCAGTTATTCTGTTCATCTGGCTTTTGTAACCGACATGAATAAGATTAAGTGGGGAAAGACATGAAATAATAAAGAATGCGATGAGAACAGGAAGAGTAAACCGTGTATACTTTCCATTTTTTATAAATGTCACAACAATAAAGAACATTGTGAAAATAATAACAAGAAGACTTGAATAACGGGTTCCTGTAAAACCATAAATTGAAATTCTCTCAAAGCAAGCCCAGCTTTGTATAATAATTAGTGGTATAAGAAGAAGTCCGCCATATTTATAAAACAGTGATATAATCTTTGAATCTTTAAATTCCTGCAGAGTAAATCTGAATAGAATAAAGAAGGCTGATGCAAAGGATACGAACCAGTTAATTGTTCCCACCGGCATTTTAAACTGTACAAGAGCTTTAATCAGATAAGTGTATAAAACCAGTATGAGTAAAAGATAAACAGGAAATAATGTGTAAAGGAAGATAATCTTAAATGCTCTTCCAGATTTTTCTGAATTTTTTTCAAAAAGATAATACACATAGAAGTTTACATGGACAACTAAGAAAAAGAAAAAGGCAAGACTTTCAAGCACCTTATACAAATCATGAATTTCGTAAATCAGGTAAGAAAAAGCAAGAACAAGAAGAGTTGTTCCAAGGAAAAGAAGAAAAGCGAGAAGTCCTGTAAAAAAGAGATATTTTATGATGTTTGCATAAACCGGATAATCATTTTCATTTTTGGAAAGGAGAAAAACAATAAACGCTGCACCGGAGAAAAGCAGACCGTGGTAATACATTAATTCATAAGCACTGTCAGTTGTGTTGTGGAATAAGAAAAAGCAGACACCTGCGGTTGTAAGACTTAAAAGGGCTTGAATTGCCAGCCGGGCTATAGAGTCCAGTTTCCTTGTCAGATGACTGTAACATATTGTGTAAACTGATGCGATGGAAAAACTTAGAAACAGAGTCTTGAAAAATTCATCATCAGGCACATAGATGTCAAGAATAGCGAAGGCTGCCGAAAAAAGGGTTGTAAGAAAGATAATCTCCTCATTAAAAAGTGAAAGAAGAATGCCCTTTGCATGGGTGATAAAATTATTGTTGCTCATATAACACTCCGTTATAAATACTAATTCAAATTATAACCTCAATTTCGAAAATTAAACAATAAATTATAGATTTTAGGTGTTTTTTTTATAGAATTTTACCACTTAATGGGTGCCATTGTTATGCTATAATTAAAATATGAAGGATATAGATTCGTCTTCAAGAATAGGTTCAATAACTGCAGTAAGAAATACATCTTCCCGTGTTCAGGCGGTTTCTGGAATTTCAAATGCTAAAAAAATGCAGCAGCTGGAGGAAAAGGCTCTGGACCTTGAGGTTAAAGCATATCTTGAGAACCTGCCTTCGCCTCAGGGTAAGTCGTTTGCAGAACTTGTAAAATATGGAGTCCCTTCCGGAAAAGGCCAGGATGAAACTGATGATTATATCCTTGATATATCAGCCGAAGCATTAAAATAAACTCCAGGAGTCAAAAGTCCCAGAGTAACATCTGCTGAAAAAGTGTCTTTCCCGTGCCCGATGTATCAGTCTGAGTTATATCTTGCCTCTTATGATAATAAGCATCAAATCCAGTAAGTACCATACAATTGCTATGCAGATCAATGGAATATCCAGAATAATCAAAGGCCACCATAACAGTGTAAGAATCAGCATGAACCCAATAAATCCCAGAAGTGCAAGTTTAAGACATCCTGAAAGTTTTTTTCCAGACTGAAATCTGTGTACACCAAAAAGTCCCAGGGTAGAAGCCGATAAAAGCAGACGTTCCCTCTGATTAAGATTTTTGTAAGAAACGACGGTGGTGACAACTATTCTCTTGTAGAATGAAAAAATAGTTCTCAGAAACTTTTTCAGGAAAGATAATGATTCGCTGACTTTATCTTCAATATTGGTAATGGCTTTATCTACAATCCGTTCATTTACCTGATCAATATTTGTTTTACCGAATAAAAGAGGCAGTTGAAGCAGAAGCTTTCTTGTATCGTCATTCTTAATGAAAGCCCAGCCTGTTTTTGTTCCTGCAATTGAAGATTTAATCAGTGATTTTGAACTTGTTTTTAAGATTTCAAGTGAATTTTCCTTAATGCTTTCTTTTGAAATTTCATTTGTACCTACCATTCCGCCAAGAGTCTGCTGACCTGTAGCATAGAGTGTCTCAAAAACAAGGTCGATTACAAGCTCCCGTTGTTCAGGCTTTGTATTGGCTATAAATTCATTTACAGTTTCGTAGATATATTTGCTTCCAAGTGAAAATTCTGGAACTGTGTAGAAGTGACTTCCATCAATGATCCAGGAAAGAAGTGCATGCTGGTTTAAGAGAAGAGCTGAACTTTTTACAACTGTAGTCTTCTTGTATTCATCCTGGGATGTAGGATAGTGATAAAAAAGCATACCTACAACAGAGGTGTCCGGCACAAAAATTCGGAGTTTGTGGCTGATGTCTCTAAATCCCTTTGTTTCCAGCTTTTTTCTTGAGAAACCAGGAGAGTCAAAACAGTAAATATCTGTAATTCTTGCTTTGTCATGGTCTTCTAGGTTGGCACAGGCATACATAGCCAGGTTTCCGCCTTTTGAATGACCTGCAACAGACACACTGTAGTCTGGATATTGCATCAGTGCCTTTTTTAACTGAGTAAGAGCCTTTGTCTGGGCAGGAATTGGCTTGTCATCAGAAAGCATCAGGTTAAAGTCTTCGTTCCATCCTGTCAGATATTCATCAGTTCCACGGAATACAACGCATATCTGTTTCGTTTCTGGAATTACGTATGTAAGGGAAGCAAATTGTATCTGATTATCAAAATCAGTCTTTTCGGCTTCACGCTCTTTTTCAAAAAGAGATATATGAACATTTTTGTATCTTTCGGTGTGTGCTGCATTTGAAAAAGATGCTGGAATAGAAGGAAACATCCCGTTCAGATCGTATAAATCCTTGTACTGCTTTAATTCAGCCTGATCAAAAATTTCCATGAAGGATTTTGATTCATAACCAGTGGGGAGAATTTTATCATAATGAAGATAGCCGAATTGACAGAAAATAAGGGCATCTATTTCGGAAAGAGGAAGATCCTTATAAAGTGAAAACCCGTAATTCTGAATGAAAGAATCCAGGTTGCCCTCTGGAATTTTCCCGCTGTTGTTAGCCTTGATTAAATCGTTCATATTTTCCCACCGGCCTTATAATAATCGATATATATAATATAAACAATAAACCTCCTGAAAGGGTACAAAAAGTTTTAAATGAAAAATTACAGATTTTGTTGAAACGGATTTTACTCACTTGCTGTATAATAAACTAAACAGAAACAAGGGGAAAATTATATGTTTGATGAAGACCAGGAAGGTTATTACGACAACAGTGATGATGATGCAGATGACTATGAATACTATGTTTCATACATCCGGGCATTGGAAAATGAAGGTGTTGAACGGTCTATAATCGTGCAGGAACTTATGAGCGAATTTGAGCTGGAGCTTCAGCAGGCTGTTAAAGTTCTAAAAAAATATTACGCTGAAAAGTCTTCATACGATGATGAAGAAGATGATGATGACGATTATGTTGATGATGACGATTATGGCGATGGAAACTCAGAGCGATAAGGATTGAAAGCTTTTGTAATTTTATAAATATTCAGAATGCTGCCTGTAAGGTCATAGACTGTGCAGGCAGTTTTTTTTTGTTAGCAGGAGGTAACTTTTTTATTGTAGAAGGAGTTTTTTTTTAGTAAAATTAGGGGTATGAAGAAGTTCAATGTAACAGGAATGAGTTGTGCAGCTTGTTCTGCACGTATTGAAAAAGCAGTAAGTGGAGTTGAGGGAGTAACTTCATGTTCAGTCAATCTTCTTACAAATTCTATGGGAGTTGATGGCTCTGCATCTGTTGAAGCCATTATTGAAGCAGTAGAGAAGTCGGGATACGGTGCATCTCTCCAGAATGATTTTTTATCAGATTCATCAGAATCAGGTAAAAAGCCGCAGAATGAAGGGCTTAAAGATGTTGAAACTCCTATACTTATAAAACGGCTTGTCTGTTCATTTATATTTTTAATTCCGTTGTTGTATTTTTCCATGGGAACAGGTATGTGGCATTTGCCTGAACCTTTTTTCTTAAAAGAAAATATTATTGGGACAGGTCTTCTCCAGCTGCTTCTGGCTGCCTGTGTGATTATTACAAATCAGAAATTTTTTATTTCTGGATTTAAAGGAATAATTCATGGTGCACCAAATATGGATTCACTGGTTGCCATTGGTTCATCTTCAGCTTTTATTTACAGTACGGCAGTTCTTTTTATGCTGACAGGAAAATCATCTGCAGACGAGTCTGGAATGGCTGTTCACTTCTATTTTGAGACATCTGCGATGATTCTCTTTTTTATAACTGTTGGAAAGACCCTTGAAGCCAGATCAAAAGGTAAAACTACAGATGCACTTAAGGCATTGATGGACATGACCCCAAAGACTGCTGTAATCCGTAAGAATGATGTGGAAATTCAAGTTCCTGTAGAAAAAGTTCAGATTGGTGATATTTTTGTAGTACGTCCTGGTCAGAGTATTCCCGTGGATGGAGTCATTATAGAAGGAAGTGGTTCTGTAAATGAATCTGCCTTAACAGGAGAAAGTATTCCTGTAGAGAAGGCACCGGGAGACACTGTTACTTCTGCTACTATCAATCAGGAAGGTTTTCTTGTCTGCAGAGCTCAAAGAGTCGGAAAAGATACGACAATTGCTCAGATAATAAAAATGGTATCTGATACAGCTGCCACAAAAGCCCCTATGGCAAAGATTGCTGACAAAGTATCAGGTGTATTTGTTCCTGTGGTTATAGGAATTTCAATCATTACATTTATATGCTGGCTTTCTCTTGGTGCTGATATTGGATTTTCGCTGGCAAGGGCTATATCTGTGCTTGTAATAAGCTGTCCATGTGCTCTTGGCCTTGCAACTCCTGTTGCTATTATGGCAGGTAGTGGAAAAGGTGCCAGAAATGGAATTCTTTATAAAACCTCTGCCATTCTGGAAACCTGCGGTAAGGTTAAGATTGTGGCCCTCGATAAAACAGGTACTTTAACAAAAGGTGAACCTGTTGTAACAGATGTAATTGCGGTAAAAACTGGAGAGGAGAGAAATCTTCTTGAAGCAGCATATTCACTGGAATCAAGAAGTGAACATCCTCTTGCAAAAGCCGTTGTAAAATATTGCGAATCCGAAAATATTAAAAATGAAAGCCTTAGTGAATTTAAAATTGAACCGGGCAACGGACTTTGGGGGAAATCTTCACAAGGTGCTGTTGTTCGGGGAGGAAATGCAGTATTTATATTTGACAGACAGAAAATTCTAAAAGATAACTTGCTTCAAGAAAAAGCAGAAGGGTTTTCGTTAAAAGGAAAGACACCGCTCTTCTTTGCAAAAGATAATGAGCTTCTGGGAATTATTGCTGTGGCAGACGAAATAAAAGATGACAGCAAGGAAGCCGTAACAGCTTTAAAAAAACTTGGATTGAAAGTTGTTATGATTACTGGAGATAACGAAAAAACTGCAGCTGCCGTGGCAGATAAGGCTGGCATTGATCATGTTACTGCCGGGGTTCTTCCTGAAGGAAAGTCAGCTGTAATCGAACGACTAAAATCCGAAGGTCTGGTGGCAATGGTGGGTGATGGAATAAATGATGCTCCAGCCCTCACTGCTGCAGATGTGGGAATTGCAATTGGGGCAGGCTCTCATGTTGCAATAGATGCGGCCGGGATTGTTTTAATGAAGAATTCTTTGATGGATGCAGCTGCTGCAATCAGGTTAAGTCGTGGTACAATAAGAATTATTAAACAGAACCTGTTCTGGGCATTTATCTATAATATGCTGGGAATTCCTCTGGCCGCAGGTGTATTTATTCATCTTACAGGTTGGGAAATGAATCCAATGGTTGGTGCTGCTGCCATGAGTCTTTCTAGTTTCTGTGTTGTATCAAATGCTTTACGCCTTAATTTTTTAAAGATTTATAATAAAAAGAGTAATAAAGGAGAAAAATCAAAAATGAAAACCATAAAAGTTGAAGGTATGATGTGTGGTCATTGCGAAGAACATGTTAAAAAGGCTCTGGAAAGTCTTCCTCAGGTGTCAGAGGCTGTGGCTGATCACAACAAAGGTGAAGTAACACTTAAACTTACATCAGATGTCAGTGATGATGTCCTTTCTAAAGTAATAGAAGATGCAGGGTATAAATTTTTAGGATAAAATATGAATTACATGGAAGAAGCTGTAAAAGAGGCTTACAGTGGAATAGATAAAAAAGAAGGTGGTCCATTTGGCTGCATAATCGTCAAAGATGGTGTCATTGTTGGCAGGGGGCACAATCGCGTTCTGTTAAAGAAAGATCCAACCTGTCATGGCGAAATGGAAGCAATACGTAATGCCTGTGAAAATCTTGGAACTCACAATCTGGAAGACTGTGAGCTCTATACAACTGCAGAACCTTGTCCTATGTGCCTTGGTGGCATTCTCTGGTCAAATATCAAGACTGCCTATTACGGATGCAACAGAAAGGATACAGATTCCATTGGTTTTAGGGATGATAGATTTTACGATTATCTGGCTGGGAAATCTTCTGTACTTGAATTAAAGGAGCAGGACAGAGAACTTTGTCTCAGTCTCTTTGATGATTATTCTAAAGGTCAAAACGAGAGGTATTGATTTTATGGATGGTATTATACTTCAGGTAAGATATTATTTGAAAAAGGATTGCAGGGCAGAATTCTACAGGAGATTCCGGGATAACAATATTGGAGAATTGTCCATTGCTGAAGAGGGCAATCTTGGGTACGAAATGTATTATCCTTTGGATTCAAATGATGATATCTGTATCATTGAACGATGGAGAGATGAAAAAAGTCAGGAAGCTCATCTGCATACATTGCATTACGCAATCCTTAATGAATTGAAGCAGAAATTTGTAAAGAAGGTTTCAATAAGAAAAGCTTTCTATGAAGTTATTGTTCCTGATCAAAATATTCTGCTTCAGGAATAATGTATATTGTCTTTGATTAATTTATAAAATATCGGCTAAATTTATTTCTATGATTCATCTGAATTCAAAGATTTTAGATAAAAAATAGTGACTTTTTATAAGATATTGATAAAATAACAGAATGATTCTATTTTGAAACTGTTTTGTACAAGGATTTTATAACTTTTTAAGACGATAATTGTATTGTGGAACGGGGAGAAGTGGAAATGCGCAAGGCCACTTTTAACTGAATTGTCGTTCTCCTCCCTTTACGACAACATTGTCCATGCCTGTTAAACCGGAGTCTTATGTGGAGCAAGAAACACAACGGATTCCGGTTTAATTTTTTTTATTGAAATAAATCCATAAAAACAGTATATTCTAACCTACTATAAAAGTAGGGAATATAAACACTCTTTACTTTGTGAGTAAAATTAGCCGGACTGGTGATTACTGATTTCTGGTCATGGATTTTTAAGGAAGGGATGTTGTGAAAAAAACTGTTCTTAAATCAATTGTTTGTGCAGTTTCTGCACTTTTAATTCTGTCTGCTACTGGTTGTAAAAAAGAAAAATCATTAAATGTATATTCAATCATACATGATGAAGAAACTGCAGCACTTTGCAGTCTGTTTACAGAGCAAACAGGCATTAAAGTAAATTATCTTCGGGCAACCACAGGAGAACTTGTTAATCGCGTTATTGCAGAAAAGGATGATCCTCAGGCTGATGTTCTTCTCGGTGGAGGTGCTTCATACCACATTCAGGCTTCTAAAGCCGGTGCTCTTGATACATATACTTCTTCTGTCAGAGATAAACTTCCGGCTTTTGCAAAATCCGAAGACAGCACATGGACTGGATTCTGTGTTATGACATTGGGAATTGGTGTAAATAAAAAGCTTTTTGATGAAAAATTTCCAGGTCTTCCATATCCTCAGTCATGGGAAGAGCTTCTTAATCCAGCTTTTAAAGGCCAGATTGTAATGACAAACCCTGCCAGTTCTTCCACAGCATATCTTTTTGTTCAGGCACAGCTTCAGCGTCTCGGATGGGATGAGGGATGGAAATATCTGGAAGCTTTAAGCCAGCTTGTGGGACAGTTCCCGGATTCAGGAAGTGCACCTCCAAAACTTATTGGTACAGGCGAATATGCCATTGGTATTGCCTATATCCACGCACTTTCAAAATACAGAGCCCAGGGGTTTGACATCGTAACATTTTCTCCTGCGCAGTCTGCCGGCGATGTTGATTGTATTTCGGTTCTTAAAAATGCCAGAAATAAAACTGAAGCAGAAAAATTTGTAGATTTTATTCTTGGAAAAGATGCTCAGGAACTTATGACTTCTATAGATTTTACAATTCCTGTAAATCCTGAAGCTAATGTAATTGAAGGATGCACTAGAATTGAAGATGTTGATTTAATCGATTATGATAGTAAAAAGGCCGCAGAACAGAAGAAAGAAGTTCTGGCAAAGTGGTCAAAAATCAACTGATCGGGTAATTAATTGAACTGTAAAGCGGGAAGATTTTTTAGGGATAAAGCAGTACTTGTTACATCAGTACTTTTATGGGCGTTTTTCTGCCTGACCGTAATTCTTCCCCTTTTTTATGTTTTCTGTAAAATAAGGGCTGAGAATTTTGTTCAGGTTTTTACCTCTCAATCCTATCTTACTTCAATACGAAATACGATTCTTGAATGCTGCAGTTCAACAATTCTGGCTGTAGTTACAGGATATTTATATGCCTATGCTGTAGTGCGTGGAAATCTTCCTTTTAAGAAACTCTTTGCAGCAATTCCGGTAATTCATCTTGTTACCCCGCCGTTTGTGGGAGGCCTTTCGTTTCTTCTGCTTTTTGGTCGTCAGGGTTTTGTTACCAGAACACTTCTTGGAATGGATGTTTCAATTTACGGATTCTGGGGACTGCTCTTTAGTCAGACATTGTGTTTTTTTCCTATGGCATATCTTATCTGCTGCCAGACCTTACGTGGAGTTAATCCTTCCATAGAACAGGCTGCCAGGAGTATGGGGGCCGGTCGTTTGAAAGTGTTTATGACTGTAACACTTCCACTGAGTTTTACAGGAATACTTTCTTCGTTATTGTTTATTGCCGTTTCTGTTTTAAGTGATTTTGGAAATCCTCACATTGTAGGGGGCCGCTTTCGTGTTCTGGCTGAAGAAATTTATGCTCAGCTCACTGGCTGGATAGATTCAGGAACAGGGGCACTTCTGGGGTTACTTCTCCTTTTTCCTTCGGTTGTTCTTTTTGCTTTTCAAAACAGGCTCCTTAAAAATAATGTTCAGAAACTTGCTACAATCGGAGGAAAAGGTACTGCTGCTTCAGTAAACAGTGTTTCAAAGCCTGTTAATGTACTTCTTACAGTTTTCTGTTCGTTTATAGGTTTTCTTATTGTTCTCCAGTTTCTTTCTATTGTTGCAGGTGCATTTCAGAAACTATGGGGTGTTAACACAGCATTTACACTGGATCACATTAAAGCACTTGGACGGTACACAGGGCTTCTTTTAAATACTCTTATGTTTGCTTTTGTGTCCGCAGTTCTGGCAACAATAATCTCCTGCATTACAGCTTACTGTACCCACAGAATGCTTATACCAGGTGCCTCATTTCTGGATTCTATCTGTCAGCTTCCCTCTGCAATTCCTGGAACTTTGTTTGGACTGGCCTTATCTTGTTTTTCCAGTGCCATTCACTTCAAAAATTCAGTTGTTTTAATTGTGGTTGCAATGACCGTCAGTTTTTTACCATTCAGCTATAGACTGTGTGCATCTGTTTTTGCTCAGTTAAAAATGACTCTTGATGATGGAGCCCGATCGCTTGGAGCAGGACACTTTAAGGTGCTTTTTTCAATAATATTGCCGCTGTGTGCATCAGGCCTTTTCAGTTCCTTTATGTACGATTTTGTAAGAGGAGTCGGAACAATCAGTTCAGTAATTTTTCTTGTTTCTTTTAATACAGGACTTGCTTCCATAAAAATTCTTAATCTTGCAGAGCAGGGGGACTGGGGAAAATCTGCTTCCCTGGCACTTGTCTTAACTTTAATAACATTTATAATACTTGCAGCCGGCAAAATTGTAAGCAGCCGGTTTGAAACTAAAATCTGGAACGAAAATCAATGAGTAGTGCAGCAGGTCTAACATTTAAAAATGTCTCATACAACTTCGGTAAAACTAACGCCGTAAGTGATTTTTCTCTGGATGTTAAAGCTGGAAGTTTTACTACATTGCTTGGTCCTTCCGGCTGTGGAAAAACTACACTTTTAAGACTTGTATCAGGCTTTCTTTTTCCTGCATCTGGACAGATTTTAATTGACGGTGTGAATCAGGTTTTAATTCCCCCAGAAAAAAGACAGGTGGGAATAGTATTTCAGGATTACGCACTTTTCCCTCACATGACAGTAGAAAAAAATCTTCTCTATGGGCTTGAAATCAAAAATAAAAAGAACGAGCATAATATCCCGCTTATTCATAAAACCGCCAGAATACTTGGAATCGCAGATTTGCTGGACAGGTATCCTCATGAACTAAGCGGAGGACAGCAGCAGAGGGTTGCTCTTGGACGTGCCCTTGTTCTGGAGCCAAAAATCCTTCTTATGGATGAACCGCTTTCAAGTCTTGATGCAAAGCTTCGAACTCAGGTAAGGGAAGAGCTTAAGGAAATTCAAAGCCAGGTAGGAATAACAACCTTATACGTTACTCATGATCAGGAAGAGGCCCTTTCCCTCTCAGATTCCATTGCGGTCTTAAATCATGGAAAGCTTCTTCAGGAAGGAACCCCAAAAGACATATACTTTAATCCCGCCAATGATTTTGTAGCAGATTTTGTTGGCCGTGCAAACTTTATCCTTTTAAACGGCAAAAGAATAATGATTCGCCCTGAATGGTTCAAAATTGTTTCACCCGCCGAAGCTGCACCTTCCCAGATAACAGTAAATCCACTTGTTTCTGGAACAGTTATTTCATCAATCTTTCTGGGGCAAATTACCCGATGCAGAATACGTCTTTCGGACAGTTCGGTTTTAACAGCAGATATTCCAACGGACTCTTATCAGCTTAATAAAGGCATGGAAGCTGTTCTTCAAATAACCAAATATCTGGAACTATAGTTTGATGCGAGAAAAACTGACAGCACTTCTTATACTTTTAATTCTAAGCCTGCATGGGTTTGCTTCTCCATCTCTAAAACCTTCTATTCAGGACTTTACAGCTGGAAGTCCAGAGCTTTCCGGGGAACAAATTGTAAAGATTGCATTGGAATACTCTCTTTGCCCCTCAGATAGTCAGGAGTTCAGTCAGTGTGTTTCCCGATACAAAACACTGGAAAATGCTGCCCAAAAAAAGCTCTCCCTTCTTAGTCAGCAGGAAGCCGCTGAAAAGCTTTTGTTTTTTCTTTACGACGGTGTTTTATTTAAGTACGTAGAACATTCGACAAAGCTCAATACAACTCTTCTTACAGGAGAATACAACTGTGTTACAGCAAGTCTTCTCTATCTTGCCTTAAGTCAGTCTCTGGGACTCGATTCCAGAGGCCAGGAAACAACACTTCATGCTTTTGTCACTGTTTATATTGATGGAAATCCAGTCGATGTCGAAACCACAAATCCCTATGGCTTTAATCCTGGAACAAAAAAAACAGTGTCCGAAACAGAAAATTCCAGAACATATTCTGTTGTTCCCAAAAAGTACTATGCCGGCAGACGGGAAGTAAGTTTACGCGCATTTGCAACTTTAACCGGGAGAAACCTTGCTGCGGACATGAATGAGACAGAAGACTACGACAGGGCAATTCCCCTGGATGTAAGCCGATGGTATTTTCTTGCGGGGGACAAGGAACAGGCAACAGCAAAAAAAGAACTTGATGTACTGGTAACAAATTATGCCTTGATTCAGGGAAAATCTGGAAATACAACAGAGGCTGTCCGGTTTCTTACGGAATATATCGAGATTTTCGGCTCAAGTTCCGAAGTACGAAAAACCTTTGACAATACAGTTTACAACGGATGTGTAACACTGCTTAATGATAACAAAGAGGATCAGGCTGCGACATTCCTGTTCAGCAACAAAGATTACATGTCTCAGATTATGTTTGACCGCACCGCTAAAACTATTACAACCCAGAAAAACCGGCGGCATGAAATTACAGTTCATAACAGAATAGTTCCATTGTTCAACGACGGTAATTTTCAGGAAGCCCTGGAGATCCTTCAAGAGGCCCTGGTAGAAAACCCAACAAGTACTGTTTTAAAAAAAGATCTTCAGCTTGTAGAAAGGGCGTTGCGTCAGTAAACTGCCGCCGTGCTGCTACGGGTTCCGCTATCGCTCTATGCCTGCGGCACGCTTCGCGCCCTCCGCATCACTAACGCGAATTTTCTCTTTAGGCGGACATGGCCATAAAAAAACTCTCAGCATATAATCTGTGCACATCAAGGCGTGCATACGAACGGTCAAGGCACGCTTCGCTCAAGGCCTTGACTCGTTCGTTTTGCGGGTGTATTTCGCTACGCTACACCCGCAATGCACCTGTATCAAGGCACGCTTCGCTTAAAGCCTTGACACAGGTGCTTACCGGGTTTCCGATAAGCGTAAACCCGGGATCGAGGTCTACGACCTCTCAACAGATTTGTTGTAAAAAAAACACCCTCTGTTTTCAGAGGGTGTAATTGGTTAGTAATTAACTAACTTATTTGCTCAAGCGTGCTTACGAACGGTCAAGGCACGCTTCGCTCAAGGCCTTGACTCGTTCGTTTTGCGGGTGTATTTCGCTACGCTACACCCGCAATCGAAATCGTCGAGACATGCTGCAAGTTCTTTTGGAAGGTGAGAACCGAATTTTGTGTAGTGGTTTAGCTGGAAACTTCGCTACGCTTCGTTGCTCAAACACGGATATGCGATAAAAAAAGAGCTGCCAAAGCAGCTCTTTTTTTATCTAGATATTAGAAATAATCTATTTTCTAAGTCTAGCTTCAAGATCATCGAGACAAGCTGCAAGTTCTTTTGGAAGATGTGAGCCAAATTTTGTGTAATGATTATTTCTAATATCATCACATTCCTTGAGCCATCCTTCTGTATCAACCTTGAGGATTTCTGGAAGAGTCTTCTTGTAGTATTCTGGGAGACCTTCAGTGTTGATTGCACCTTCTTTTGGCATGTAACCGATAGCTGTTTCAACACAGTTATCAACACC
>JAZQNJ010000075.1:0-17312 GCA_045627285.1 Treponema sp.
CCTACGGATTCGAAGTCCGTTGCTCTATCCAGTTGAGCTACAAACGCATTAGCTGTAACCAGGAGCTTTTAGGTCTCGTAGAGAACCTGTGTTTAAGGGTGCCTGATGGGTTTCGAACCCACGACAACCAGATCCACAATCTGGCGCTCTACCGCTGAACTACAGGCACCATATAACTGATGTAATATACTATATCAAAATTCCCGAATTTGTGTCAACAATGAAACTTGAAAAACTTTAAGAAATCTAAATATTTTTTAGGAAAAAAATCTGTAAAAAATCTTAAGTCCAATTTTTAAATACCGATATTTAAAGAGAAATACCAGGAGTTTTTATGGATACAGAAATCGAAATTAAAAAACAGTTGATGAATGTGTTAAACGAAGAAAGTGAAATTCTGGACAATATTTTAGCTGTTCAGAAAGCAGTTCATTCCTGTGTTACAGATAAGAACTGGACTGAACTTGAATCAAATCTGTCAAAACTTCAGGCTTGTAGCGACCATTTTGTAGAACTGGAAGGTTCCCGTGAACAGCTTTGCAAAGAATTTGAAATATTAGGAAATCCGGAATTTTCAAATGTTGTTTCTGCGGTCAGATCGAAACTTAATAAATCTAAAATAGAGAACAGAGTGCTTAATGAGTATATAACAACTGCTAGAAATTTTATGCAGGGAATATTTGATGAAGTACTCCCACAAAGAAAAAATAAACTTTATTCAAGATATGGAAATATCGTTAAACCTGAACTTCAGAGCATTGTTCTTAATCAGGTTGTTTAAATAGAAAATCAGAGAGGTATAAATATGGCCAGTACATTTGCAGGAATTGAACTTGGAAAAAGAAGTATTATGGCACACAGTCAGCAGATTCAGACTGCAGGTCATAACATTTCAAATAAAGATACAGAAGGTTATACAAGACAGCGTGTTCAGGTTAAGGCCGCAGATCCTTTATATAGACCTGATTTAAGTCGGGCAGAAACTCCGGGTCAGATTGGACAGGGAACAGTTATTGAAAGCATTACAAGACTTCGTGATGAAATGACAGATGATCGAATTGTACAGCAGGGTAGTCAGGAATCTTTTTGGGAAACTCGTGAAAAATATTACACAATGATAGAACAGGTGTATAACGAGCCTTATGATGTTTCTGTACGTACAAATATGGATAAATTCTGGGAATCATGGCAAGAGCTTTCTGTTCATCCTGAAAGTAAAGCTGCACGTCAGGCTGTTGTAACAAGAGGAGAAACTCTTGCTAATTCAATTAACGACAGATATACATCACTTTCCGAAATTGGAAAAATGCTCAATGGTGACATAGAATCAACCGTTAAACAGGTTAATGATTATGCAAAACAGATCGCTGATATAAACGGTGAAATTGTACGATCAAAGGCCATGGGAGATAATCCTAATGATCTTATGGATCGCAGAGATGTCCTTGTAGAAAAACTTTCAAAACTTGTAAATGTAACTGCAGACCGTCGTGATTCAGATGAATATATGGTTCATGTCGATGGACAGGTCCTTGTTCAGGGAAGTCAGTATCGTGGGTTCGATCTTGTTCCTGAAGTTGATAACAATGGTTATGACAGAGTTGTCTGGAAGGATACAGGGCTTACAGCAGATGTAAAGGCTGGACAACTTGGTGCTTTGATTGAACTTCGTGATGTTGATATCCGCGAAGAAGTTCAGTCTGTAAATACAATGGCATTAAATTTTGCAGATCTTGTTAACGATGTTCATAAGGCTGGTATTGGTGCAAATAATGTGACTGGACTCGACTTTTTTACACAGTACCCTTTTGTGACTGATGTAAAAGGAAATTATGATAGAAACGGTGATGGTACTGTTGATACTTCATATGTATTCAGAATGAGCGGTACCAATTCATTGAATGCCCAGGATAAAATTGGGCTTGATGGTACAATGCGTTTTTCTGGAAAAACAGGATTAGTATCGGTTGCTTATCATGCAAATGATACCGTCGAAGCTGTTATTGCACGAATCAATGATTCAAATAGTGAAGTAAAAGCTTATCTTGATAGAAACAATAATCTTGTTCTTAAAGCATCTGCTGCTTCAGACATGGAAAATCCTGACTTTGTAATTCGTCATGTTGAAGATTCTGGACTGTTCTTAGCCGGATATACAGGTGTTCTGAATGCCAGTGGAGAAACAGGAGCTTATGATTTTGCACAGGCAGATGCGGTTGATTCACTTAATGGAACTTACTCTGTAGCTCCTGTTATGAATCCTGCTGAATATCTGGCAGTTAATGATGCACTTAAAAATGATGTTAATTCTGTTGCTGCAGCTTTTCCAAATGCTCAGGGACGTGCACTTATTGGTGATGGTCGTGCAGCTGTAGAAATTGCATCAATCAGAAATACAATTGTTATGATTGGTACAAGCAGGACATTTGATGATTATTTTTCAGAAAGTGTTACAAAAGTCGGCCTCAAGGGTGAGCAGGCTGAAAATATGATGTTAAGCCAGAATGCTATCATGGATGATTTAAGAAACTTCCGTGACTCAATCAGTGGTGTAAATCTTGATGAAGAACTGGCTGATATCATTAAGTTCCAGCACGGATACAATGCTGCTGCAAAATTTGTAACTGTAATTGATGAGATGATTGATACAGTTATAAATAGACTTGGTGTTTAAGTTCCTGTTTATTTTTTACGATAATTAAGTAAGAGGTTAAAAATGAAAAGGATTTCGAGCCAGTTAAATAACAGCAATACTCAGTATAATCTGCGTAATCAGGAAAGACGTCTCAATAAGATTAATAACCAGATTGGAACACAGCAGAGAATACAGTCCCTTCGTGAAGATCCTGTTGCAGCTGGTCATCTCGTAAAATATCAGTCTTACTTAAATCGCATTAATAACTTCGAAAAAAATGGCCAGACCCTAAGTGATCAATTTATGTACAGAGAAGGCTATATGTCGAATTCTCTGGAAATTATGCAGCGGGTTCGGGAACTTGCCGTAACAGGTGCTAATGGCGTTTATTCTCAGGATGATTTAAAAAACATGGCAGTCGAAGTTGATGAGCTTCTTCAGGAACTTGTTCAAAATGCAAATGCTGTGGGACCTGACGGAAATTCTATATTTGCAGGTACAAATACAAATGGTATTGCTTTTGAAATAGACCTGGGACATGTGGATGGTGCCGTTCACCCTTTAATTTCGTCAGTTAGATACAATGGTTCAATTGAACTGAATAAAGTTGAAATTGATGAAAATAAATATGTTGAAGTTGATAATGCAGGAAACAGAACATTCTGGGCAGAACCTCAGAGACTTTTTGGAGGCCGCGACCTTTCTTCCTGGCAAGCTAGAGAAGCTGGAGTTATAAATGTGGATGGTCAGAACATTCAGATGGAACGGGGTGACACTGTTTATTCTCTTGTAACTAAAATTAATGCGTCAGGGGCTGCTGTCAAGGCTTCGATTGATCCTGTTACAAACGGTTTAAATCTTACAACAACAGATGCACATCAGCTTTGGCTTGAGGATATTAACGGAAATATTCTTAATGAAATGGGAATTATTAAGGATTCAAGTCAGAAACCTCCTTATAACATGCAGGATAATGTCCGCGTTACAGGTGGTTCATTGTTTGATTCTGTCATTTCCTTAAGGAATTCTCTTCTTAAAGGTGATAATGAAGCAATTGGTGGACGTGTTCTTGCAAGTCTTGATAGTGGTATTTCAAATCTTTCAACCAGGGTTGCTAAAAATGGTAGTGAATATGAACGGCTTCAGAATGATATTACAAGAAATGGTGCTACAGCATTAAATGTTACTGGAAATATAAGTCGTGAAGGTGATCTTGATATTACGCAGGCAATTATAAATCAAAAGATGCTTGAGCAGACACAACAGGCCACTTTAAGTAATGCTGGAAAAATGTATTCATCATCTCTTCTTAACTATATGAAATAATAACGCAGCATCAGGAGGATATAAAAACACATGGATGTCAAAACAAAAACAATGGGAACTGTATCTATTGAAGAAAAACAGATTATTAACTTTCCAAACGGTTTATTTGGATTTGAAGAATATCATAAATTTGCAATAATTGATGCGGAGTATCAGCCATTTTACTGGCTTCAGTCTCTTGATGAATCAGGACTGGCATTTATTATTGTAGATCCTTTCCTGATTATAAGTGATTATGAACTGGATATTGATGACAAAACTTTGTCAGAAATAGGAATTGATTCACCGGCAGATGTAATTTTATTTGCAATTGTTACTGTTCCTGCGGATGGTGGACCTGTTACAGCAAATCTTCAGGGACCACTTGTAATTAACCGTAAAAATAATGTTGCACTTCAGGTTATTCTTTCTGATTCAAAATGGACCACAAAGCATAATATAATTAAAGCTTTAAAATCTAAGGGTACAAAGTAATGCTTATATTATCAAGAAAAGTAGATGAAAAAATCAAAATTGGAGATAACATTACAATTACACTGATTGAAGTTCACGGGGATCAGGTAAAAATCGGTGTGGAAGCACCTAAACATGTTAAGGTATTTCGACAGGAAGTTTTTGATTCCATTCAAAATGAAAATAAAGAGGCGGCAGCTAATTCTGAAACCCTTGAGGCACTTTCAAAATTTCTCGGTGCTGAATAATTATTTCTTTTCCAGTGCCAGTTCTGCTTCGCTTTTACGCAGATATTCAGGCCCTTCAAAGTCTTTGAGGGGTTCTTTTTTTTCTTCAATCATTTTCTCTGCCAATTGAAATAAGGTTAATGAAGTTACCGGCTGATTAGTAATTGAAATAATTTTGAGGGCAGAATTTCTTTCCAGTAATTGATTTTTAAAAGATTCTGCATCGGGACCTGTACAGATAATGTTTTTTGATGAATCAATATTTTCTAATACTACATCTATTAAGGTGTCCTGTGGTTTAAGAATTTCCTTACCATTGTAGTAGATAGCAGCAAAAAACTGATCCTTTTTGGCGTCAATTGTAGAAACTACCTGTGCATCAAAATTCATGTATGGGTAAGCATAGGCTTCAAGTGTGGAAACTCCATAAACAGGTACATTATTTGCCAGTTGAATGGCTTTTAATGCAGCAAATGCTAGTCTTAAACCTGTAAAAGTACCTGGCCCTTTTGTAAGGACTGAGTAGTCAAGATCAGCTGGTTTTAATCCGGCTTTGTCCAGTACAATATCGATAGAAGATAAGAGTTCTTGAGATTGTTTTGGGCCGATGTCGAGAATAATTGTGGCAGATTCACCTTCGTTCCAGGCACTTATACTCATTAAAGATGAAGAACAGTCTACACTTAAAGCTTTCAATTTATTTCTCCATATGGCCAGTTTTCAATAGAAATTTTTCTTTTGTTACCAGTTCCACTTTCTACAGGTTCAAGGCGAATGATGATGGTTTTTTTAGGAAGCTCATCCATAATTTTTTCTGACCATTCAATAATGCTTACACCTTTCCCGTAAAGCATATCATCTACTCCTAGGTTAATAAAATCCTCTGTACCATCAAGTCTGTAAACATCCATGTGATAAAGGGGCATTTTACCTTCATATTCTGAAATCAAACAGAAAGTAGGGCTTGTGATAGTATCATCAATTTCAAGAGCCTGGGCAATTCCTTTTGTGATGGTGGTTTTTCCTGCTGCCAAAGTTCCCTGCATAGCAAGAATGTCACCTTTCTGAAGTTTTAAACCGATTTTTTTTCCAAGCTCAATTGTTTCGTCTGGGGAATTTGTATATAAGGTCATATTGGTAATGAACCTTCGTTATCTAAACTGATAATTTTTTCTTTTAATGAATTGGATACAGGAATAACCGGATAATCAAAATTTGTTCCGGCTGGGTATTCTATATAAACAAGTTTTCTTCCGAAAGGGTCAATTTCAATAGTAAATGCGATTTGAACATCTGTTTGAGAGGCGAGAAATTCAAGTTTTGCGACAGCTTTATAATTTCTTCTGTAGTAAACTACTGTATCTTCACCTTGAATTGAACTTATTTCCAGTACCTTCATATATATATAAAATTATCCTAATAATATGCATCGGTCAATAACAAGTAGTTATGAGTTATAACCACAAGCTGACGCGTTGATTTTATTTACAGTTTCTTCATTAATTTTTTCAAATTTTATGTGTAGAATATATTCTTCATTTTTATTTTTAGTTGTACGTAGAATCTGTCCTATTGCAGTACCGTTTTCCTTTCCGTCCAGGGGGCCTGAAATATAAATGTATTGTTTTGCCTTAATTGGTAATTTTGTAAAAATTCTGCATCCACCTGCGGAAGTATCAGCTAATATCCCCTGGTGCATAGTTGTGCCAGTTTTAAAAGTTAAAGAAGCTTCTTTTGAATCAGATTCATTTTCCGGTTTAGCTGAAGCAAACTGACAGTCCGTGTTTAAATCCAGACGTGGGGCTGTACGTTTCTGGAGAGGGAATATTTTATCACTATGTGTACAAACCATAATATCGCTGTTATTTTTTCCTTTCTGATAACGTACGATTCTGGTTTCAAGATTATAAGCTGCTGAGGATTTATATGTAAAAATCAAGTTAATCTTGGAAAGTATTTCAGGCTTTTCTTCATTTTGTATAACAGGTGGCATAAGAAGATGAAACTCCTCTCCAAGAGATTCAATAACTTTTAGTGTATGATGAACACCTTGTGATGGAGTGAATTTAAATTCTGTTTCGACAGGTATGAGCCGCGAGTTCTTAATTATCATTGACTGGTCAAAATTTGTGTAAATGTTATATCTCAGCTTAAAAAATTCGGAGATTGTCTGTTGATTATCAGTAACAGAAATAGCTTTATAGGTTTCTTTTAAATAGGACTCAAGAATTTCAGCTTCTTTGATTGCAAAATATATGTTTGGAAGTGGATGTTCCTTAAAGATTGTTGTAAGGATTTCACGACCGGTTTTTGATAACTTTGCTCTTTTAGCAACATCGTTAATTTCTTTAGTAGTTGTTTTTTTGTCTTTGTTTTTTTCAGCGTATTGCTTTGAATTTTTGTATGAAGAAAGTCTTTTTGAAAGAAAATACAGAACAGTTACAAAGGAAATGAGAATTAAGGCAATAATAATTACAGGAAAAACACTTAGGGTTAATCTGGCATCAATTGGTGAACCTGAATTCAACTCATACCTCCAGGGCTTGTGCTATCTGTAAAAGACGGGGGCTGATTTCATATTCAGACAGATCGCCTACTAATACTGTATCATTAGCCTTGATGGCTTCTTCAAGATCTTTGAAAGTTCCGGAAAATTCAGAGAAAAAGTCTTGAAAAGATTGTCCGTTTATTCGTATGGCACCAAATTTTTCAGGGAAAAGGGCTGAAAGGCTTGCAGTATGACATATGTTGTCGATTAAATCGGCAAGAACTGTAATGGTTTTGTTAGCTTCACGGTCCTGTCCACTTTGAAATTGCACGGAAATTTGTTTGAGGTCTTCAGAAATTTTCAGGCACATATTTTTTTCTTCTTCAAATGAAGCTTCGATTGCTGCCTGGCTTACTACACCTAATTCTATTTTTGTAGAATCTTTAATTTCCTGGGAGGCAACAGCTTCAAAATCCTCGGCAGAGATTGGATTTCCGTCAATTACAATACTGATTGTAGTAGCAGAGGTTTTTGCACATTCCTGTTCAAAACTCTTTAGAACATCACCGATTGTTTTTTCATTTTCCAGTTCTGCACTAAGTTTTGATCCGTTTACATATAATTCCATATAAATTTCCTAAATAATTATACTACTGTTTTCCGCTATTTGCAAAATTTGAAATAGTATTGGACTGAGAGTTAAGGCTGTTTAATGTTCCTTCCATTTGACCGTATTTTGACCTTAACTGCTGCTCTTTACCGGCCAGTTGGGTTTCAAGACGTTGAATTTTCTGTTCAGAGGCTTTGATTCTTCCGTTAATTGTTGAAGTTTTGTTTGCAATTATACCCCCGGATTGAACCCATGAAGAAAGCTGTTTATCAAGGGCAAAACCAATGCCAGAATCTATGATTAAATCTCCGTCGGAGTCGTAACCAAAAATGTTTTTAATTTCATCAAGGTTGTTTTCTAATGATTCATCCAGTTTTTTTTCATTGATTTCAAGGTAGCCCCGCATCTGAGCTGCAGAATATCCTCCACTGGCACCTGTGGCTCTAGTAGAAATACCAATCTGGTTAAGCATTGTGACAGTAGCACTTTCTGACCATCGATAATTCCCAGAAATTATATTCTGCATTGAAGTTTTTCCGTTGTTGATGGAAAAATCACCTTCAAACATACCAAGTCGTTTCCGGGCTGATTCCTGTTCATCGTCTGTCAGGTAATCCAGTTCAGAAATGATTTCTGGTTTGTTAGAGCTTAATATATTCATTTCGGCGATTGCCTGGTTATAGTTACCTACAAACTGAATCAGAGCATCCTTTGCAGATTCTTTATCCGGTTTTATGTCAATTGTTGCGGTTTTTTCTGTAGGATTGTAGATGTTCAGTGTTACATGAGGAATTACATCGTCAATTTTATTTGTGGGACGATTGATAGTGATGCCTTCATATTTTATTATGGCATCTCCGGCTTTTGTAATCGGGTGAACTGCATCGTAACCAAGGTTTTTCTTTACGTCAAATACAGTAAATGTAGACAGTGCGATGGCTTCACCAGTGTTTCTGTTTCTGACTACAATGCTTTCCATGTCAGGGTAATCTTTTACATCAACCTGAACTGTACGTTCACCAGTTTCTTCATCGACTGCAAGTTTGTCAGTGTTCAGTTTAATTTCTTTTCCTTCTGGAGTACGAACATAAAAGTCAGCTTCTCCTGTTATTGGCTTTAAGGGTTCTACAGGTACAGGAGATAGGGCAGTTTCACTTTTATCGTTCAAGATAGTAACATCTTCGTAAGTAACTTTTCCTGCTTCTCCAAGTTCCGGACGAGAAAATCGTTTGATATTTAACTGTTCGGTAATATCTTCGGATTCAAAGGTTGAGAAGGAAAATTCAATTCTATTGTTCTGGTTTTCAAGAAGTTCCGGTGATACAGGGAGACTAAATCCGGCTCTTGGGGGAAGGATGTATCTTTTTTCATCAGCATCCCATTCAATTGATTTATGAGAAAAGTCCGGCATACCGTTTTGTTCTACTGCCGGAACAGGAAATTCAATTTCAGTAGGGAAAAAATTCTTTTGATCTGTTCCAAATTCCTGATAATCGGCTTTTGTTTTTTGAATCATTTCATGTTTTAAAGCGAATGTTAAAGCATCATCCTTAAAAAGCAGGTTATTATCACTTCCTGTTTTTAATGATTCAATTAAGAGTGACTGCTTTGAATTGGAAACACCAACGATACTAGCTTTAAGTGTGTTGGCACCCCGTTTGTTTAGTGATGTAACGAAGTCGTTGAGCTTACCACCTTTCCAGTTAAAAGTAATTGATTTTTCTGATACTTGAAAAGTGTATTTTCCCTGGGGAACTTTAAAATCTTTATCTAAATCTCCTGAAAGAAATCTGTCTGCTGTGGCAGGTTGTAATACATCAACTTTAATGGAGCCGTATGCAGCTTCTCTTCCAGGTGTTGCAGTTACAGAATTTTCTTCAGTTGAAGTAGCTAGTTTATTGTTGAAAGGGTTTTCAAAAGAGTAAAGTGTTTTTGTGCTTGTTCTGAGGGACGACATTTTCTGGTTCATGCCGTTCCATGCATTTTGCTGGTCTTTGTACCTGTCAAGTGTCTCCTGCTCTCGAGTGAGAGGGAGACGCTCTTTTTTCATCAGTGCTTCAATAAAATCATTTGTTTTATATTTGTCACTGACGCCAGGTATTGATATATCAGCCATAATTATGCTTCCGTGAAGTAAGAATTTAAGTAGGATTCAGTTATAAAACTAAATCATTTCGTCAAATAAAACACCAATGGCTTTTCTGATTCTGACCTTTAATTTTTGAATGTCGGCGGATGGTATTTCCTTTAGAACCTGATTTGTTGATGGATCTACGACACTAACAACTACCTGATTCAATTCCTGATTTACAGAAAACTGAACTTTTCGGCCAGACACAACATCCGATAGCTTTTGAAGCTGACGGACATCTTCCTGTATTTGGGCATTGTTGTCGGCAATATTTTGTACCACTTTTGCAGCATCAGCCATTGGTACCTTTACTTCTGCTGAAGCAGGGTGTGACTGCTGAGCTAATGTTGCGGAGTTGTTTGATAAGCGGCCATCCTTTGCCGGCTGCCCGAGTGAACTGATAGTCATAGGGCTTTTTCCTCCTGAAAAAAGAAAGAAGAAGGGGGGCGCACCCCTTCGACTTTACGCCTTTTTATACAAAAGACAACATCCAGAAGTCTCTTTATATAAAATTTAAGCGATTTTTATCTGAGCAATGCAAGTACATTCTGTGATGTACTGTTTGCCTGAGCGAGCATTGCTGTTCCAGACTGTGTAAGAATCTGGTTTTTTGTGTATTCAACCATTTCAGAAGCCATATCTGTATCACGGATACGTGATTCAGCAGCCTGAAGGTTTTCAGCAGCTACTCCTACGCCATTAGAAGCCATTTCGAAACGGTTCTGATATGCACCGAGGTCAGCACGCTGTTTTGAAACTGTCAAAAGAGCGTTGTCTACAGCTGCAATAGCCATATTTGCTTTATCTGGTGATTCAATACCAATCTGTTCGTCAGAACCCTGTGAGCCTGAAAGACCGAGAGCCTGAGCAGTCATAGTGCCAATATATACACGTTCGTTCTGGTCAACATTTGCACCAATCTGGAACTGCATAACGCGTCCTGCTGCTGATTCTTTTGCAAATGCACCTGTAAGCATATTCATACCGTTGAACTGAGCCTGTGAAGCGATACGATCTACTTCTGATACAAGCTGAGATACTTCAACCTGAATCTGCATACGATCTTCATCTGAGTAAATTCCGTTTGAAGACTGTACTGCAAGTTCGCGAATACGCTGAAGGATGTCTGTAGTTTCCTGCAGGTAACCTTCTGTAGACTGAATGAAAGAAACACCGTTCTGGATATTTCTGTTAGCCTGGTTCAATCCGCGAATCTGGCTGCGCATCTTTTCAGATACTGCAAGTCCTGAAGCATCATCACCAGCACGATTAATGCGCTGACCTGAACTGAGTTTTTCAATGTTGTTCTGCAGCTGGTCGTTAGAAACTCCCAAAGTGCGGTTTGAGTACATTGAACTCATGTTGTGATTAATAACCATAATAATTGCCCTCCATGAAAGAAAAACATTACAGCATCATGCTGTAAGTCCTGCCTTGTACGGGCTGCGGACGGTTTTTGCGCCCCCATCTGCAGATTTAGATCCCATCAGCAGGAACTGTTATTCGTAAGCCTTGTACATACTAATAACCGTCCATGCTGTTACAAGATCATGGATTGCGATTTCAAAGATCAATTTAGAACATCTAAATATGTGTCTATGTTTCAAGAAATCTGTCTAAGAATTAGTAATCTTTAGGGATTTCTGATACTTACTACATTCAAGTTTAAGTGTTTTTGGTGAAAAGTAAAGAGAGAAGAGCAGAAAAACACCGCGAAATTTTCCGGATATTTAAGGTATTAGCCCTAAAAATCCGGAAAATTATTATAGCGTACTATCTAAGCAAAGACAATACAGTCTGTGACTGAGTGTTTGCCTGAGCAAGCATTGCTGTACCAGCCTGTGTGAGTACCTGGTTCTTTGTGAATTCAACCATCTGCTTAGCCATGTCTGTATCACGGATGCGTGATTCAGAAGCCTGCAGGTTTTCAGCTGAAACATCAAGACCACGAACTGCATATTCCATGCGGTTCTGGTATCCACCAAGGTCAGCTCTCTGCTTGTTGATCTTTTTAAGAGCTTCGTCGATAGTACCGATTGCGCGGTTGGCCAAATCAGGAGCGGCAATGTCCATAACCTTTTCAGTACCGATTTCACGGATACCGAGAGCTTCTGAAGACATTGTGCCGATGAATACCTGCATACGCTGATCCATGTTTGCTCCGATGTGGAACCACATTGAACCTGTTACAGTGTTTTCACCAGTTGCCTGTGCAAAGCGTCCTGTAAGCATATTCATACCGTTGAACTGAGCCTGTGAAGCGATACGATCTACTTCTGCTACAAGCTGAGATACTTCAACCTGAATCTGCATACGATCTTCATCAGAGTAAATACCGTTTGATGACTGAACAGCAAGTTCACGAATACGCTGCATGATATCTGTAGTTTCCTGAAGGTAACCTTCGGTTACCTGAATGAAGCTGATACCATTCTGTGCGTTTGTAGAAGCCTGGTTCAAACCTCTAATCTGTGCGCGCATCTTTTCAGATACTGCAAGTCCTGAAGCATCATCACCGGCACGGTTAATTCTTTCACCTGACGAAAGTTTTTCCATGTCTTTTGAAAGACCCAGATTTGTTACTCCTAACTGTCTGTTAGAGTAAAGTGCGGACATGTTGTGATTAATGACCATAGTATTTTCCTCCGTGGAACTGTAAGACTAAAATCCTTTTTAGTCTGTAGTGTAAAAGGAAACTTCTGCATTACAAGGCTACATCCATTTCCTTTTACATTGATTCACTTGTACATAAACTTCTACGAAGTTATTTGTACATAGTTTATCTTTAATACTATCGGCAATGTCCTTAAAAAACTTTAACAATTTTATTTAATTATTTTTATTTTTTCAGACAGTTTAAGATATTTTTGATTGCTTTTGCGGCTTTACCTCTATGGGAGATTCGGTTCTTTTCTTCAGCAGAAATTTCTGCAATTGTAGCTTTGTATTCTGGCAGATAAACAATAGGGTCATATCCAAAACCACCTGTTCCAGCCTGTTTACTGATATCATCAATTATCTCGCCTTCAAATGTTTCCTGTGCTACAAAAAATCTTTCTGGAGAAAATAGCAATACCATTGAACATGCGTAAAAACAAGATCTGTCTGATGATTTTGTGCCGTTAAGCTGTTTTATCAGGAATTTATTCTGTTCTTCCTGGGAAATTTTTTGACCATCTGGTCTTCCCTGCATGTATTCTGGACCAGCGTATCTTGAAGAATAAACTCCAGGGCCATTATTCAATGCTCTTACACAGATTCCTGAGTCGTCTGCTATAACAGGTTCCTTTACCAGGTCCCATAGAGCACGGGCTTTGATCAGGGAGTTTTCATAAAATGTAGTACCTGTTTCTTCCGGATCAAAGTTGATTCCTACATCTGAAGGGATAAGGATTTCATAATCAGGAAAAATTTCCTGCATTTCTTTCTGTTTGTGGCGGTTGCCTGATGCTAAAAATAATCTCATATCAAAATATTACTTAAACTTCTTTTTTTGAACAAGAAGTCTATTTTTTTTCCTCTTCGACAGGTTGATTTATAAATGGAATGATTTCTCTGGTCTTTTTTGCATGATGTATGTAATACCAGACTTTTCTTTTCTTTATGCCAGTACTTTCAGAAATTGTTCTTGCAGAAGGTGATACTGAGTATCTTGTCGTAAGAAGACGGTTTCTTTTGTTCCATTTGTCTGTGTGAAAATTTAATTTTCCAAGAAGCTTTTCGTAATTTATTGATTCTGGATTTAATCTTGATAACTGATAAAAAAGCCGCTTCTTGTAAAAATAGGCCTGGTTTCTACGATGAATTATATTCTGGCGTGTAGATAATTTTGAACTGGTGATATTTTTTAAATTGGAAATTTCAATAGCAAAATCATCTTTCCTGATTCCAAGAAAATCTGCAATTTTCGTAATATGGTCATCGGTTAAATCATTACATGCCCTGCAGGCCAGAATATGAATGAAGTTTTTTATTATTTCACGTTTTTTAGAAGACAAACGGCTGATTTTCTCTTTTAAGAATGATATATCTGGTTCTTCGATTATTTCATAGGGTTCTTCTGTTTCATGTATTTTATTTATGTCGTCAATTTGAGTTATACAGTAATATTCACTTTCTTTACGAAATTCCTTTTGAATCCAGCTGCCTTTATCAACTCTGATCCATGAACGTAGAAATGTATAAAACTCAGCGGTTTCGGGATTAAACTTTTCTACAATATCAGGAATTTTATTTTGAAAGGTAATTAAAAATTCACTTCTGCTGTCTTCATCAAAATTGCCAAGCTCAAAGTAATGGGGGAATTTGTAGATGTAAGACCACACTGCAGCAGATAATTGTTCTTTACTGATTTCTCCGTTTTTGAGTTTTGTGGGAAGTTCATTCAATTCATTCAGATTCATTAAAATCTCCTTTTTTTTTGGTGTTAAAAGGAGAATTGCAATTAGTGTGCCAGGTTGATTTTTGTCACTTTTTTTATTGTGTGTTCCTGGATTTGTACTGAATGTTACTTAAAAATCTATAAAACTTGGTTAATTATTTTATTTTGGATTTATATGTTGTTGTTTTTATGTAAATTTTCCTGTTTTATATCAATTTATAACAAAAAAAATCGGAATCCGATTATAGTATGCTTTTGTCAAACGGATTCCGACTATTTCAATTAAATTCTTACGAAAATCTTACTGTTTTGTACTGTGGTTACAAAAAAAATTAAAGGACCTGCGAAAATTCTTTTTTAATTTCAACAATCAGATTGTCAAGTTTACCGTTGTAACTGAGTCCTGCTGCATTTTTGTGACCGCCTCCACCAAATTTGGCAGCAATAGAACTTACATTTACAGAATCTCTTGAACGAAGTCCTGCTGTGCATGTGAATTCTGTATCCTGGCGAAGAAATGCAACTGCTTCCACATCTTCAGAAGAAAGAAGCAGGGAGTACAGAGCATCGCTGTCCCTGCCTTCAGTACCATATTTTTTTGTATCTTCCATTGTTTCCCAGGTGATTACAAGTTTATTGTTGCAGAGGCGTTCTGCACGGCTTAAAAGTGTGCCAAGTAATTTTCTTGTCATATATGGTTTTCCGCCAGTTATCTTATCGTACATTTTGCGAGGATTTACTCCTGCTTCAACAAGACGGGCTGTCTGTAAAAATACTTCAGAAGAATCTGTTCCTAAAAATTTAAAATAACCGGAATCGGTTGACTGACCAAAGAAAATGTATTCTGCTGTTTTAAGATCCAGAGGCCCAGCAATTTTTTCATAAAGCTGTTGTACGATACAGGCTGTTGCTGGGGAAGAAGGGTCTATGATGCTCTTGTCAGAAACTTCGGCAGTTAGGTGATGATCAATAATGAAGGTTTCAAGATTTGTTAAATCACCGTCAATTTCTCCAAGACGGCTAAATTCTGAGCAGTCAAGGATAATAAGTCCTGTATTTTTACGTTCTGGTTCAGAGAGAAAAACCGGACGGTTTGTAAATTTGTCAGCATGTTCAGCTATTTCGTTTCGTTTGAAGGGACCTGCATTAAGCAGCTGGTGTTCAATATTCAGTTTATCCAGTAGGGAAGCCAGTGCAAGGCAGCTATAAACACAGTCTCCATCAGGTTCTTTGTGACCAATAATGAAGAAGAATTGTTTTGATTCCAAAAATTCCTTAAAGCTTGCAATTTGATTATCTGTAACGATTTTCATGATTGTTCCTTAATTGTTGATGTAAGAAAAAATAAGAGCCATCGGAATGACGGCTCTTGCATAATAAACAAGTTTTGTTATTTGAAAACTAGTATACAATGTCTAAAGTATCTGTATCAGCATTTACCTGTACATTACTGTCTGCAACGCCCCATGAAGAATCAGCTCTGCTTGTTGGCATAGTAAGGATTACCTGATCAAATTTTCCATCGCGATAAATAACAGTCATGTATGGAGTCATCCCTTTAGAAAGAGCACGGAATGCCAGTTTTTTAGGCTGTTCTTTGTACCATTTTTTGGGAATAACTACATTTCCAATTTCTCTGTGTCCTTTCTGGTGCATTACAACATATGCATCTTTCTGATCGAGAACTTTATATACAGTTACATTTCTGTAACTTAAAGCAGATTCCTGATAAGGGTATTTGTACTGTTTTTCTTCCGCAGCTGCTGTAGAAATGCAGATTGCTGAAACTAAGAAAAGAACTGCTGAAAATAAGATAGCTTTTTTCATCCTGAAACTCCTGTTGCCGGACTAAATTAGTGCCAGCATAATTGCTTTAATCGTGTGCTTGCGGTTTTCTGCTTCATCCCAAACCTTGCTGGCAGGGCTTTCGAAAACATCTTCAGTAACTTCCTGACCGAGAACAGCCGGGAGACAGTGCATAAAGATTGTATTTTCTTTACCTGTGGCAGCCATCAGGTCCTTGTTAACCTGATACGGTGTAAGCAAACGGGTTCTTTCTTCTTTGAGTGCTTCTTCACCCATAGAAACCCATACATCAGTATAAAGGCAATCTGCTCCTTTTACAACTGAAATATCATCTGAAACTTCAATTTTTGCTCCGCTGGCATCTGCAAATGGTTTGCAGATGTCCAGGATGTCTTGTCCTGGGAAAAGTTCTTTAGGTGCGTAAATAGCACAATCTATTCCAAGCTTTGCAGAAATAATGAGCATGGAACGGGCAACGTTATTGCGGCCGTCACCACAGAATGCCCATTTAAGACCTTTAAGTTTACCGAAGTTTTCTTTAAGTGTCATAATGTCTGCCAGTGCCTGTGTAGGGTGGAAGTCATCAGTAAGTCCATTAATAACAGGAATGCCTGAGTATTTTGCAAGCTGTTCAACATGTTCCTGTTTGAAACCACGGAATTCAATTGCACTGAACATGCGTCCAAGAACACGGGCAGTGTCTTTTACGCTTTCTTTTCCTCCCAGCTGGATGTCGGCTGTGGACATGAATACAGGATGACCGCCTTCTTCGCCAAAAGCTGTTTCAAAAGAGGATCGGGTACGTGTTGATCGTTTTTCAAAAATAAGGGCTATGGTTTTGCCAAGAAATCTCTGGTGAATTTCGCCATTGTGAGACTGTTTTTTTACAAGGATTGCATAATCCAGAATCTGTAGGATTTCTTCCGGAGTCCAATCTATCCAGGAAAGAAGTGAACGGCCCTTAAAAGGTGTGTCGAATTTTTCAGCTTCCATTTTCGTCTCCTATGAAAAACAGAAAAGCCAGCCTTAAAAGGCCGGCTTTTCAAATCTATAGGGGCACTAGGACTTGAACCTAGGACATACGGAATATGAGTCCGTTGTTCTACCATCTGGACTATGCCTCCACGGATGATGTGACTATATAAAAATTCAGCATTTGTGTCAATAAGGTATAGTATTTTTTTCTAAAGCTTTTTATCTTAGTTGTGCACCCTGGATAAGCTGTTTTGCCTTTTCTACAAGAGCAGTAATGTCT
>JAZQNJ010000076.1:0-3945 GCA_045627285.1 Treponema sp.
TTTTGCAATTGTTCCAGCGCCACCTTCTCCTGATAAGTATGCTTTTACAACTTTAAATTTATACTCTTCTGAGTATTTGGACATAAAAAATGCACCTCCTAAAATTGAACTTTATTTGTCCAACTTTAGGGGTGCACTTCAAAACCATCAGGCTTTTTCATTTTCCGCTACCCCCTCTGCGGACCTCAAACGCCGGCCCGCATCGCCCGGCTTGTTGAAAAATTAACGACAAGTATGATAATAATAGACTTGAAGTTATTGAAATATATGCAGACCAGCAGACGAGACGGTTATTATAATCAATGAAACATTTTATCTCCTTTGCCTTCAGTTTTATTCTTCTTCTTTTTCACCTGTCTGCATCTATTGCTGTTGATGCCAGTCAATGTAATAATTCTTCTTCCCTGCAAAAATTCCTTAACAAGGCTGGCCGTCAAAAAGACAAGACTCTCATAATTGACGGCTGTGAAGGTATTATTTATTCAGACACACTTATTTTTTCTGACGGAGAAATTCATATTGAAGGAATTAACGATGCCGTTATTGATTTTTCTTCAACTGTTTTCATAAAGGGAACTCTTCTGGAAAAAATACGTTCTTTCATGCAGGAAACCGGACACTGGATGCTGCAAGATTATGACAAAGAAATGAGTAAGCGGCTGAAAAACTCAGGAGGAATTATACTTCGCAACTGTAAAAATTCTTCCATTGAAAATATTAAAGTTCAGAATGCACAGTATTCGGGCATTAATCTTGAAGAATGCAGAAACATTACAATTGAAAATGTTGAATCCTGCTACAACCATTACCAGGGCTTTACTGTAAAAGCATATTCTCACTCAAAAAATGCGCCGTCTACTTTTTCTGAAAACATAACTCTGAAAAATTGCTACGCTCACGGCAACTGGGATGACTTTACTCTTGGCGAAGAAGGTGACGGATTTTTTATTTCAACAAACACCAGAAATATTCTTCTTGAAGACTGTCTTGCTGAATGTAACAGTGATCACGGCTTTGACAATTGTAACGCTCTTGGAAACATAACTTACAGACGATGTGTTGCCCGCTACAACGGCTTTAGCGAAGAACAGGTTTTAAGCGGTGAAGCTGACTACACCTTGCAGAACATAAAATGTGTTAACTCCAACAAAAAAGAACCGGGAAGATGGGACGCAGGTTCAGACGGCGGCGGATTTCAGCCGGCATTCTGGGGCACTTCAACAGGTAAAAGAATCATGCAGGGAGAAATGCGCGAAAAGACAGAAGATTTTCTTGAACCTTTTTATTTTTATGACTGCGTAGCATACAAAAATTATGGATACGGTTTTTCCCGGAGCGGTGCTCCTAATCCTCTTAATTTTGTAGCCTGTTACTCTCTGGATAACGGTTTTGACTCCTACAACCTTAATGTAAATAAAGATGATGGAACCTTTTTTCAAGCAAAAGGCATAACAATAAACAATACACTTGTTGACTGTTTCGAACGCCAGACTTTTGCTGGTGGCAGTTATGGAAGAAATTATGATAACAGCAGTCTGTATCCTGTAAATTCACCTGTAAAAAAATGCAGCCTCGATGAAAAAGCCATTCTTGAAAAAGCAGGCTGTAATTTTGAGTTTGAATCTCCGATTCAGCCGGTTTTAGAACAGAACAACGGTGTAAGTCTTAAAAAAACAGCCTTTGTGTTCAGTGAAGAAGTTTCCGGCATCAAAGATTATAAAGGTGCTCAGAGCGTAAGTAATCTGAAAATTGAAAGCGACTGGGGAGACGATGCTGAACTTTATGTTACGGCCGAAGCTGTTTCAAGAGAAATTCATTCCTGTTCACTTATGTTTTCAAAAGAAAAAACAGGCTGTATTACACTCGTACTTAAAAAAGACGGAATCCTTACTTTTCAGTACAGAGGATTAAAGGAAAATCCATTAAATGCCATTAGTCTTAAAGATCAGCAAGAAAATGTTTATTTTATTAGAAAAGACATCTCTTCAAAAAACAGCAAAACCTTTAAAAAACTGAACTTAAAAGCTGGTACATATACTTTTGAAGTCTGCGGTGCAAGAATTTATTCAATTATGTTCCAGCCGGAATAACCCCGCTTCGCGTCAGGGATAGTAGTGGTGGCGTAGCCAGTGCGCAGCACCGGAGGCGTCAGCCGCAGCCACGGATAGCCCGACGGCACCGCAGGTGCCGGGACGCCCTCTTTCTTGCCCTTAAACCCTTCATTCACTAAAATAAAAATATGGATATTAAAGACGCAGTTAAAGCTTCACGCAAGATCGTAATTAAAATCGGTTCCAACACTCTGGCTAAGGCCGACGGAACTCAGAACACTGAATTTATGGCCAGTTTTGCCCGTCAGTGTAAAAATCTTATTGATGCCGGCAAACAGCTTGTTATTGTTTCTTCCGGTGCTCAGGTCAGCGGTGTTTCTACTCTTAAAGAATGGGCCCGCAAAAAAGATGTGCACTTTCGTCAGGCTCTCTGTGCAATCGGCCAGGTTGAGCTTATGGCTCAGTGGCGCAAGGCTTTTGATGAACAGGGACTTCACATTGGCCAGCTGCTTTTTACAAAAGAAGATTTTGAAGACAATCACCGTTCATTAAATATCCGCAACACACTTTTTACTCTTGCTGACGAAGGCGTTGTTCCTATCATTAACGAAAACGACTCTGTTTCTACCGATGAATTTGCTATAGGCGACAACGACAACCTTTCTGCCCTTACTGCAATTTTATGGAGCGCTGATCTTTTAATTCTGTTCAGCGACATTGACGGTATTTTTACTGACAATCCTAAAACAAACAAAGATGCAAAGCTTATTGAAGTTGTAAATTCAATTCCAGAGCTCCGTAAATCTATTACAATCGGCGGAACAAACAGCTTTGGAACCGGCGGAATTGAAACTAAAATTCAGGCCGCAGAAAAAACTACTGTGTATGGAATTCCAATGCTGCTGGCAAACGGCGGTACAGAAAATATTCTGGACAAGCTCAGCGCCGGTGAAGCAAAAGGAACACTTTTTACAGCTGAATAAAGAATGCCACACGGATTCGAAAATCCTACGGATTTTTATGGAGACTATTAAAATGAAAAAAGTTGCTTTTATTGGTATGGGAAACATGGCTCAGGCTCTGGCTGTGGGCTTTATTAAGTCTAAAAAAATTGCAAAGACAGACATTTTTGCCTACGCTCCAAATCAGGAAAAGCTTGCAAAAAATGCTAAAAAAATCGGCTTTATTCCATGCAAGTCTCTGGAAGAAGCTGTTAACGCTGCTGACACTGTTGTAATGGCATGTAAGCCTTACCAGATTGAAGAAGTTCTCGGTCAGATCGGCAAAAAGCTTTCCGGCAAAGCACTGGTTTCAATTGCCCTTGGCTGGAACTTTGAAAAATATTCAAAATACCTTGGAAACGACGTGCGCCTTCAGTTTGTAATGCCAAACACTCCTGCCATGGTTGGAGAAGGTGTTTTCCTTTTTGAAAAATCAAACAGTCTTAAAGAAGACGAACGGGCAGAGCTTATGGAGCTTTTTGCAAAAATGGGCGTTGTTGAAGAACTTAGCGACAACCTTATGGGAATTGGCGGTGCAGTAAGCGGCTGCGGTCCTGCATTTGTAGACCTTTTCCTTGAAGCCTATGCAGACGCGGCAGTTAAATACGGCATTCCACGTGCCACAGCCTACAAGCTTGTAAGCCAGACTGTTCTTGGCAGCGCAAAGCTTCAGCTTGCTACAGGCGAACATCCTGCAGTGCTTAAGGACAATGTGTGCAGTCCGGCAGGTTCTACAATCCGCGGTGTTACAGCCCTGGAAGAAAACGGACTTCGCAATGCCTGCATTAAGTCAATTGATGCAATTATGAATAAATAGAATTATTTTCTGTGTTAAAAAAACTGCTCCCGCGGGGAACCTGCCAATCCTCCCAGGTGCAAGCCTAAACAAGGGA
>JAZQNJ010000077.1:0-5052 GCA_045627285.1 Treponema sp.
CAGGCAAAAAAAGTGATGCAATTTTCTTCTATATTACAACACAAATTCAGCAAAGTGTGTTTTTTAAATACACTGTTACATGGTAAGTGAGTTATCCACAGCAAAATGTTGATAACTTTAAATACAGTGTTACATATTTCTTAAATAGACTGTTACATGCAAATTTCATGAGATTCACATATTTTTACTTCAGTATAAGGCCCACTGAATAAAATTTAATCACTACTGTTTATAATCGAAAATAACATTTTAGAAAACTGTCTTAAATAAAGTGTTACATATAGTCCAGGAATGAACAATCCGTTTTTATAATTTGCTGAAAAGCTGATTTATTCATGTTCTTAAATACATTGTTACATAATTACTCAATCTGTAATCTTAAAGAAACTGTTACATATTATAAAAAGAGAAAGGTTCGATAATAATCCTTAAATAGACTGTTACATATTCTCTATATAAGTAAGTATGCTTAAATAAACTGTTACAAGTTTTAACTATTGTTGTCTGCAGGTTCAAATTGGACCTATGGTGAAATTAATGAATTTATTATACGTGTCTTAAATAGACTGTTACATAATTATGCAACTTTAAATATAGTGTTACATATTTCTTTTTTTCTCCTTTCTTAAATAAACTGTTACATAAAAAAACGGCGGAAAAATTTCCGCCGCTTAATAGACATTAGATAAAGCCAGGGTTTTTAAGATTCTCCTCTTGTTTTTCCTGTAAGGTTATCTGGAAGTTTTGCGGGAGACTTCTTTTTCTTTTCTGATTCAACCATCATTTTTAAGGCTATATCGGATCCTATGTTTTTACCCTGGTCCCATTTTTCTGAATAGAATTCAGAGCGTCTCATGTTGGTCAATGATTGTGTTGCTTCATCGTATCTGGTAGCCGTTTGGAAATTAGGATTTGAGTTGTTATTCAATGTTCTTGAATCTCCTGGTCCTAAATTATGACTTGTGTTCTGACCGCTTCTCTGGTGTGCCTGAGCACCTCCCGAAGAGCCTCCACCATGTCCTCCAGAACCTTTGCCACCTCCGTGCAAGAAGTTGTTACCTGCATTCTGAATCTTGTCACTAACACTTCCAGTGAATGTCGCAAACATTCCTTTAGCGGCGGCTTTTCTTGCCTGAGCATTAGTTCCTCCTAGTTCCTTAACACCATCGCTTGCGGCTTTTGCAGCCCCAACCATTTTTGTAATTCCGCCACGAGCATTAACATATCCCTGTGCCGCTTTTCTTGTTCCTTCTTTTGCAACGTGTCCTGCTTTTGCTGCAACTTTTCCAGTTGTTGCGACACCTTTTGCCATAGTTCTTGCACCGAAGGCTGCAGTTCCAAGGGCCTGTACAAATTCACCCATTGAAAGCTGAGGCTGACCTGTAAGCAAAGTCTGTGCAATCTTTGGAGCGTTCTGTGTAAGTACAAAACAAATGAGTCCATTGAAGAGAAGGGTAGCAAATGTAACCCAGTTCATACCTCCGTTGTCACCCATAATATTTATGGCTGTTTCAATGAACAGATAGAAGACATAGAACATACAGATTGTGATAACAATCATCTTAACAAGGAACCCAGTAAATACTGGAATCAGTTTTTTTGGCATTTCTTTTGTTCCGTCAAAAAGAATGAACGGAATGAAGAACGCTCCTAGTCCCATGATTATTGTGTATTCCAGAATTGTCATGATGTATTGTATCTCTGCAAAAATCGTACAACAGATTAATGCAATACAACTAAGGATAGTCATAATCATACTTGGGATATGAGCAATTGAAGCACCAAGTTTATTCATTCCTTTTTTCATAAAGTTGACATCTTCTTCATCAAGTTCATCCATTTCCATGTTGTAAGATATCTGGTTTTTTTCCCATAATACCTGACATCCCAACAAAGATACTCGGAATAAGGCTGCTGGGGATAGATAATATGAATCGGTGCCATCAGAGTTTTTGAGCCATATATTTAAATCCACATAAGAATCGATAATAGGTTCTCCATCTGTTCCATCAACCATTTTAGGAATCAGAATTGCATTGAGTGCTTCCAGGGTTCTTCTACCGTAAACAGAGTGGTATTTATTTTTATCTCTGTAGATTTCGATTTTTTCCTGAGCAGCTTTCTTTGCCTTCTTAGAATCAAACTTTGTTACATTAATTTGTTCTGAAACTTTATCAAGAAAATCATTGTAGTCTTCCGCTTTTGTGAAAGGTGTATCAAACGTGAAGTTTTCAACTTGTGCTTGTAATTCACCCTGCAGCTCATTAGCTAGTCGCTGTTGGGTTGCAAGGTCTGCTTCTATTGTTTTTTTCATGGAAGCAAGAGCATCAACAATGGCCTGTTTTCCTCCACCTGCACTAATACCAATTCTGTTTCCGATTGCTGACAGTCCCATCGTAAAGATAGGGTAGGCTGACATCATGAGTAAAAACAAAAGCCATTTATACATTGTGTCCCACCAGAAATCTCTGATGGTGAATCTGCTGTTTACAAGTTTAAAAGCTGACCAACAGAGACCTACAATTCCAATGGCAATTGCGTAATGATTTGCCCATCCATAAAAAGACTTGAGACATCCACCAAAATATTCGATGGCTTCAACGACAGGAATATCAATCCAAGAAGTATAACTATCCATGTTCAACTCCTATCGTATAAATGAATCTGGAACCCTATTATCGATAGCTTCCTGTCTCTGGAGTTCCTTTCTCATTTCATCAGCTTCAACCTGTTTTTCGTTTTCATCTGCGATTAACTTTGAAGCTGTGACATTTGCTAAATCATTTATTGCTTCTTGAACACCACCAAGTTCTTCGATAACCTGCTGTGTAAGATGAAGGCTTGCTTCACTGGCTGCAGCTTCAGTCATGTTTCCGTTAGAGTCTGTCTGTGCATAAGCGGCCTGCATGATTGCATTTGATTTTGCAATCTGTTCTTCTCGTTTAAGTTGAACGGCTTCATCAGTTGCCTTTGCAAGAACTTTTGCAGAAGCATCTTTTACCTTTGCAACAGACTGAGAAACGAAGATGTAGTTGCGTGGACTTATTCCATACTTACGCCAGATTGCTTCTTTCTGTTTTTCTGAAAGACCTTCCTCAATATTCTTGATTGTGTTCTTCATGTTTGAAGTCATGAACTCACCGGTGTCAGTAACGGCTGTGAAAAAGTTTTTTCCCTGTTCACCCATTCCACAAAGATCTGCAATCGAATATCTGTTTCCGTTGCCACAGTCTATGCTTTGTGTTGTCAGAGTATCTTTGATTCTTCGTGCCTGGGTTAGGAGAGCATTGACTCTTTTGTTGGCATCACGGATGTCGTTACGAATATCGAAGTCTCCATCGAAACGGATATTTTCCCAGTCAATTGATTTTGCTCTTTCAACGGCCTGTTGAATTTGCTGATACTGGTTTTCGATAGTTGTAATTGTATTCATGACCATATCGTACTGGCTGTAAAGCTGATCGATTGCTGTAAGCCAACCTGTAATATCGAATACGGGGTAGCCGGTTGCATGAATGTTTGTTACTGTCAGAAATATTCCTGACAGAATTGCTAAAAGTTTTTTTTTCATTTGATGTGTTCCTCATGTTGTAAAATCCGACTCCATTTGGCAGAACAATGGAGCTTAAATAAACTGTGACATATATCTGCCTGTCACATCCAAATCTATGAAATCATGTTTTTATATTTTTCATAGTCGAGACATCTTGTGTCTCTTCCCAAGTCGGCCATCTTTTCTTTTGTTGCTTTAAGAATTTCAAATGCCAGAGGTTCCATAGTGTTCCTTCCTTTTTCAGCTTCAATCTTGTCCAGCATTTCGTGATCTGGAGAAATCAAAGCGAGTTGGAAAGGATCCAAATCTAATGTGAACATTCTGCAGCCGTTTGGATTCTTGAAATAATAATCCTTCTTCATTGTTGCATTGCTTAACGCAAGAATCTCAGAATCTGTAAGTCCAAAATATCTGTAGCTGTCTACAAGGCCTGGTGAAGTAGCGGATTCATCAGCAAGATAAATCTTGGTTAAACACTGCTGTGCGATTGTGTCACTCAATGATGATTTGGCTGCTGCTGCAACTTCCTGAGTTGCAAAAATACAGAACACTTTTTTCTTACGCAGAGTTCTAAGCCATTCCTGAAGGAATCCAGCAAAAATCGGATGCTGAAGATAAAGCCAGGCTTCATCCAGGAAAAGAAATGTCAGAGGCTGTTTCTGTCCTGTAGGAACATTCCATAATTTTTCCAAATAGCGGAATATGTACATGAGGGCAGGGGCAACGGCTTTTTCTGACAGACGCATGAGACTTCCCATTTCAATTGTTACCAGCTTTGAAAGAGGAAGGTTTGTTTCGTCTGCATCAAAGATGGAACCGAACTGTCCACCGGCACAATATGGGTCCAATCCAATACGAATTGTATTGCTGCCATTTTCTGGATCTGAGTAAGTTGCGTACTGCTGGAAAGTTGTGAGAGTTCTTCTGTCTGGTTCCTTAAGAGAAATCAAACGTAGAGTTTCAGAAATAACTTTACTCATCTCTGGTGTTGTGTCGATGTTCTGCTGACTTAGAAGGCCTTCTATGAACTGCTGACACCACATCAGGCTTTCTGTATATTCTGCTTCCGTACATTCATCAGGACCTTTCAGTTCTGAGAGTGGCTGAAATGCTACAGCGTCCTTACCAGGTTCAACATAGACACCACCGCCTCCTACCATGAATGCACGGCTTGAAAGCTGTTTATCGATACAGATGATATTTGCATCTTTGTACTTTGTGGCTGAAGCCATCAGCAGAGCGAGAAGGGTAGACTTACCTGCACCGGTAGGACCAAAAACGAAAGTGTGGCCAACATCTCTGACATTAAGGTTCAAAAAGAATGGAGTTCCATAACTTGTTGAACAAGTACAAAGAGGAATTGAACTTCCACAGGTTTCTTCCGTGAAATCGTTATAGAGCATTCCCTGCCATGCGGAGCTTAACGGAATGATGTTTGAAAAATTCTTAGTTGAAATAAGTGGTCTTCGTATATTTGCATATACATTACCTGGCATCAT
>JAZQNJ010000078.1:0-2228 GCA_045627285.1 Treponema sp.
GACTATCAGGAAGGCGCCCTTCCACAGATTATTAACCGCCTTTCAGAAACAAACATGATTTCTACCAGCGGCTACGGAACAGACCAGTTCTGCGCCTCTGCAGCAGATTTAATCCGCAAAGCCTGCAAATGCCCCAAGGCAGACGTAAAATTTCTTACAGGCGGAACTCAGACAAACGCCACAGTAATTGATGGAATTCTTAAAAACTGGCAGGGCGTTGTTGCTGCAGACACAGGTCATATTGCCAGCCACGAAGCCGGCGCCATTGAAGCCGGCGGACACAAGGTTCTTACTGTAAAAGGCAATGATGGAAAACTTGAAGCAGCCGCTCTTGACGACTACCTTTCAACATTTTTTGCTGACGGAAATAAAGACCACATGGTTAATCCCGGCATGGTTTATATTTCACAGCCGACTGAATTTGGTACTCTTTATTCAAAAAAAGAACTGACAGACATTTCTGCCGTATGCCGCAAATTTAAGCTTCCTCTGTATGTTGACGGCGCCCGCCTTGCCTATGCTCTTGGGGCTGAAAAAAATGACGTTAGTCTTGAAGACCTGGCAAAGCTTACAGACGCCTTTTACATTGGGGGTACAAAATGCGGAGCTCTATTTGGAGAAGCCGTTGTTCTTCCAGACCCTGAGTTAATTCCACACTTCTTTACACTCATCAAGCAGCATGGAGCCCTTCTTGCAAAAGGCCGTCTGCTGGGCGTTCAGTTTGAAACACTTTTTAAAGATGACCTTTATTTTAAAATCGGAAAAAATGCCGTTGCCCTGGCCGACACCCTCAAAAAAGTTCTTACAGAAAAAGGTTACCGGCTTTACAACAACAGCCCTACAAATCAGGTTTTTGTAATCCTCGAAAATTCAAAAATGGCTCAGCTTGAAAAGAAAGTCAGCTTCAGTTTCTGGGAAAAATTCGATGACTCTCACACAGTTGTTCGTTTTGCCACAAGCTGGGCAACAACTGAAGAAAGCCTCAAAAAACTTATAGAATTATTATAAAAAAGGGCGTCTCCCCGGTCTAAAGCCCGGGGCCGGGTGTTCCGCCGTTCCGCTGCCGCTCCATTGCTTCACAACGCCTGCGGCGCGGCTACACCCCCTGACGCATTTACTTCAATAAATACTTTTCAATTGCTTTTATATGTCATAAAATTACTTTTCTTTTTTTCTATCTGCTTTTACGAAATTCTCTTGGAGACAGTCCTGTACTTTTTTTGAAGGCGTCTCCAAAATAGTTTCCGTCGGCAAAGCCGCAGGCCAGTGCAATCTGTGTAATGGTCAGATTGCCGGTTGTAAGCATTTTTACACTCTGCTGAATACGTACATTTGTAAGATATTCTTTAAATCCAAAACCTGTAATTTCACGGAACATTCTTGAAAAATATGTGTCCCGCATACCTGCAATCTGACTTGCTTTTTCAAGGGTAATATCCTGATCAAAATTTTCATAAATGTACCGGGCTGTTTCCTGAATTTTTACTGCCGCTTCATTTCCTTCAAAATCTTTTACTGTTTTACGCTCTTTATTTCTTGCAAGAATTACAAACAGATTTAAAAGAAGTGATTTTATTTCAAGCTCAGAAAATTCATCCCCATTTTTTTCTTCTTTCAGCAGCCGGCCAAAAAGCAGCTCAAGCTCTGTTTTTGCTTCTCCGGAAAAGCAGATTTTTCCAATCTCACCGTTTTTATTTAAAAAGTCCTGACCTGCAATTTCTAACAGCTGACTTACATATTCTTCAGTAAAGCTTACTGTAATACGGTCTACCCTTACATTTTCATCATACTGGGTTCTGTGCAGCGTAGCTGAAGGAATTATTACAAGCTCCCCTGCACCCACTGAAAATAAACTGTGTTCTACAAACATACGGCACTGACCGCTGACAACATAAAAAAGCTCATAGTATGGATGATAGTGAGCATCAGCCATAGATTCGCTTCGTACAAATCTATCAGCCAGAAAACTTATGCCCCTGTCTCTGTACAGACCGTTTCTTTTTGTGTCAAAAATTCCGTTTTCCTGAATCAATGCTTCTTTTTTCATTAAAAATACCTGTTCATAAAAAATCAGTAGTTTTTGGAAGAACTTCATAAAAAAGTCGTATATTTACATTTTATTTAGACTTACACTTATATACAAGTTTTAATTACAGAAGGTTTATAGAATGAAGGCACAGCTTTCAAAAAAAGATGAAAAATTCAGGGAATTTTCCCTCAACGGAAAC
>JAZQNJ010000079.1:0-10474 GCA_045627285.1 Treponema sp.
GAGGTACAAGGAAGTACCGAAACTTATGAGTACGAACAGGCAGCAGCAATAAGAGATCAGATACTGGAAATTGAGAATACATACGGCAAATAAAAAACACTTGCCTGCCAGGGGCACGGACGCCCCTGGGTACTCGAAAGTACCCGCCTTGTGCACGGGAAGTACCTCCCGCTGTTTCTGCCCCACAAAAAAAAATCCCGTCAGAGCAGATGTCCGACGGGTTTCAGTTGCTTATAGACTAAATTAGTTAGCAGCTACTGGAGCACCAGCGTTTGCTGGAACAACATTGATTTTCTTTGTTACAAAACCACTGCGAAGACAGCGTGTACAAACGTTAAGTGTACGTGTTGTTCCACCGATTTCTGTCTTTACTTTAAGAAGGTTTGGTCTCCAAGTACGACGAGTGTGGTTGTATGATTTTGAAACCTTATTACCTGTCATTGAGCCTTTTAAGCAAACATCACAAATTCTTGACATAATATATACCTACCTCGAATAAATTACACGTGAGTTTCAATAATATACAAAATACCATGTTTTGTGTCAATGTAAATTCTTCAGAATTCTCAGGAATTCAACTGAATTCTTGAGAATTCTTTGTATTATCCTGACGCTACTAACTGATCAGAGACAGACCGTCATAAGCAGGGCTGACAGAACCTCCATCCGCAACGATGGAACTTAAATTCCTGTAAGCTGACAGGTTATCGTCTATGTATTTTTGTATCTCTTCATGACTTGAATTATGAGTCATGTGTGTAAACCAAGTATGTTTTGCTCCTATAACATCTGCATAGGCCAGAGCCTGATCAAAACTGTTATGAGAAGAATGTGTTTCCTTTCTTAAGGCATCAATAATCAGATGTTTTATATTTCCACCGGCCTTTTTTACCTCTTCCAGGGAACTTTCGCTGATAAAATTACAGTCTGTCAGATAAGCGATGGAATTTTTACAACTTTCGCCACTTACTTTTGTAAACACCCACCCTGTAGTGTGATAATTACCGTGCATCATTGGAATAGGAGTAACTCTCAGACCTTCCATCAATACGGGGTGTTCTGAAGAATTGTCATCAACAGAAATAAAGTGAAGTTTTGGAATTCCACCCCCTTTATCATGATCCACAAAAATGTATTGAAATGTAGATCGGATATGATTTGAAGTACGACTGCTTGTATAGATAGGAAGACCTTCCCCTTCAGTATCCGGGAAATTATCCCTGATGTACTTTTCTTCATTCATGGCACGGGAATTTTTGTGGCTGAAAATTCTAAGGTCATCCAGCCCGTGAATATGATCTGCATGTGCATGAGTAAGAAAAACGGCTTCAAGAGATGACAAACCTTCCCTTAAGGCCTGCTGACGAAAATCAGGGCCTACATCAATGAGATAGTTTTTATTACCAGCGGTTAAAAGAGCACTGCACCGGAGCCTGTTGTCTTTTGGATCTGTGGAAGTACAGACACTGCACTTACACCCGATTACAGGCACCCCGTGGCTTGTTCCTGAACCAAGAACTGTCAATTTCATTAAAGAAGATTTTAGAGAAATGAGACCATAAACTCAAGCACATACAGTGTTTTATGAGGAGGACTCCTAGCCCCGATTGAAGGAGGCTCCCGCCACCGGAAAGCGGGTCAGCGAGGCCATGTGCTCCAGAATTTCACTACACTATATCTAGTGTAAATTATTGACCTTTAACGGTGCAAAGTGCTAGTATTGGTGTATCATTTTTAACAATTCTGGAGATTAAAATGCCTTATTCAGAGCCAACAAACCTTGGTATTATTGCTTGTCCGGGTGGAGCTGCTTTTGCTGATGAAGTTATTACACACCTTCGTCACATGTACAAACATCGCTTTACATTAAAGAATGATGTTATTTCAAAACGCTATGATCTTGATAAAAACCAGCTGATTAAGGATTTAAACTACCGTAATGACATGGTTACATCTGACCTTGTTGTAAAAGGTGCAACAGACAAATACCGTGCTCCAAACTTTAAAATCAACACACAGTTTACGTGGTTTGCCAATGGTGAGGTAAAAGCTGAACTGATTGACAGTGTTCGCGGTAAAGATATCTACATCTTCCAGGATGCAGAAAACCATCTCCCAATCGAAATGAACGGTGGTAAAAATACAGTAACTTTCTCTGTAAATGACCACGTAATGACACTTCTTGTAACTATCGACGCTGTACAGCAGGCTGGTTCAAAGTCAATCACTCTCGTACTTCCTGCATTCCCATATAGCCGCCAGCACAAAAAGAAGGGACGTGAAGGTTTAACTGCAGCCCTTCTGTGTCACGTATACGAAATGCGTGGTGTTGACCGCGTTATTACTCTCGATATTCACAGCCGCGAAATCGTAAACGCATTCAACACAACACATCTGGAAAACCTCCACGCGTCTTATCAGGTAATCCGCGAACTTACAAAAGTCGTAAACCTTTCAGGTCCTGATAAAGAAGACCTTGTTGTTGTTTCTCCAGATACAGGTGCCATCGACCGTAACAAATTCTATGCCACAGGTCTTAAGGTTCCTCTTGCCATGATCTACAAAGAAAGGGATTACTCTGTAGTTACTCAGGATGCAAAAACTACTAACATCAAGTCTGTAAAGCTCCTTGGTGACGTTAAAGGAAAGGTTGCATTCCTTGCTGATGATATGCTTGGTACAGGTGGTACACTGCTTAAGGCTATGCAGTTTCTTCAGGAACAGGGTGCTACAAAAGTAATCGCAGCTATTTCCCTTCCGTTCTTTACAGGAAACGCTGCAGAACTTTTTGACGAAGCTTACAAAAAAGGTCAGTTCTACCGCATCATCGGTACAAATGCTGTATATCATCCTGAACTTAAAGACAAGGAATGGTTTATTCCAACAAACGTTTCTGGCCTCTTTGCCAACGTTATTACAAGAATTCACCACAACCAGAGTCTTTCGGACCTTCTTGATAACCGCACAATCATCGACAAACTCATTAAAAAAGAGGGCGACGAAGAACCAAAGGAATAACAGGTCATTCCTTATAAAAGAGGCAGTTTCCATTACGGAGACTGCTTTTTTTTATTTCTAATAAGTTGTTACACATAACCCGCCCTTGGAAAATTGTGCTAAAATGAAATGATTTAAATTTTACATAGAAAATTTACTGCCAGTAATAGTTTAGTAACAGTAATTGAACACAGGAGTTAAAAATGGATAAAGCTGTTCTTTCCATCGATATAGGAACTTCATCACTAAAAGCCGCATTCATGGCCAACAGTCCAAAAAGCATTGCCTACGCACGCTACAACTTCAAAGATAAAAATTCAGACCGCCAGGCAAGAGAATGGCTTACAGGCGTAAAAGAATGTCTTGTAGAATTACAGACTAAATCTCCTGACACAATCATCGAAGCTGTCTGCATCTCCGGAAACGGACCTACAATCGTCAGTGAAGACGGCGTAACACTTATGTGGTCAGATCAAGCCCTCACAACTGTAACAGACCCAAAATCTCTTTTTCTGCCTCGAATTGACGGATTCCGCAAAAAGCATACACACCACTGGTACGAATCAAAATACATATTCAGCGGTCCGGAATACCTTATTTACCAACTTACAGGCACTGCCGTTACAATTCTTCCGGAAGAACGATACACAGATTATTACTGGACAGACGAGCAGCTTAAAAAAGAAGGCTTTTCGGAAACAGAAATAAAAAAACTGCCGCCTTTCGTAAAACCTGGTTCAAACGCCGGCAAAATTACGGAGGAAGCTTCACTTTCCACAGGAATTCCTGCAGGAACCTCTGTATTCTGCGGTGGTCCTGACTTTATCGTAGCACTCATCGGAACAGACACTCTGGACACAGGTCTTATGTGCGACCGTTCAGGCTCCAGTGAAGGAATCAACCTTTGTACACCACAGCCCGTAACAGGCCCAAGTATCCGTACCCTGCCCTCCATTATTCCTGGCATGTGGAACGCCTCAGTTTTAATACCAGACACTGGAAGGCGATTTGCAAATTTCAAGGATAAAGCAGAAGCAGAACTTGGACAGAAAATCACTCACAAAAACCTGGTAGCTCAGATTGTAGATTACGACAAGCCGGAAACTACAAAACTTATTTCAAAAGAGCTCCAGCAGGAAGGAATGACAGTTATCCACGACGTTACCCATCAGCTTTGGGCCGCCGTTAACATTCTTAAAAAAGCCAGTGAAGAAGCCGGTCTTCCACTTCCACGAAGTATGACCATTACAGGAGGACAGGCCCTCAACGAAATCTGGACACAGGTAAAATGCGACACCCTCTGCCTTCCAATCAGTGTTACAGAGTGTGTTGATGCAGAACTTGTAGGCGATAACATTCTTGCACGAATTGCTCTTGGCCAATACGACTCAATCGAAGAAGCAACATTCCATCTTGTAAAAAAAGCAAAGATATACACCCCTGCAGTGCCTGCAGATCATGCTTAGCATTTGAAGCTGATCCGGCTATCCGCCGCTTGGTGCCCGCGGTCCTTCGGACTGGCTGCGCCACGGCTACTATCCGGGCTAGAAAACAATGAAGACCTTCAATCTGCCGCAGACCCCTGCCCTTCTCATTTTTGATATAGACTCAACTCTTTATACCTGTCCGGAATACGCCCACGAACAGATTGACAGTCAGGTCAGGCACTTTGCCGAACTCCGGGGAATAAGTTGCGATGAGGCCCGCAGTATGGTATCGGATTTTCGTCGTCAATGGGCATCCGCTCATAACGGACAAAAAATCAGTCTCGGGAATCTTCTTACTTACTTCGGAATCACCATTGAAGAAAGCATCCAGTGGCGTAAAACACTTTTTGATCCTTTTCAGTTTCTTAAGGAAGACCGTGAATTACAGGCTTCACTTTCAGAATTAAGCAAAAAGTTTTACATCATCTGTGTTACAAACAACCCCGTAGAACCTGCAAGAAAAACACTTGAAGCCATAGGCATAAGCCACCTCGTAAAGCACATTATTGGACTGGACACCCTGTATAAATCAAAACCATCCAGGGACATTTTTCAGCTTGCTGTAAAAACCGCCTCCAGGGAATTAAATAAAAACCTGGACTTTTCTCAGTGCATAAGCATTGGTGACAGATATGACATAGACCTGGCTCTTCCCCTGGAGATGGGAATGGGAGCTATATTAGTTGATTCTGTTAAAGATATTTACAATCTTTCTTCTATAATTTAGTGTGTTATCTTTGTTTTAACAGTATACTGTGTTATAATATAAATTGTGGTAGTTTATGAAAATAACTGAATTTAAAGACAAAATCTCCCTGACAAATGACGGCACACTTCAGCTTTTTTTTATTGGGACAGGCAGTGCCTTCAACAAGGTAAACTTTCAGAATAACCTTCTTGTAATCAAGGGACAAGATCATATACTTATTGACTGCGGCAACATCTGCCCATTTGCCCTCAGCACATATAACACACCAATTTCCAGTATTCGTGCTGTTCTTCCAACTCATTCTCACGCAGACCACATCGGAGGGCTGGAAGAAATGGCTCTGGCAGGAAGATACATTGCAGGCATTAAACCAAAAATGGTCATCACAGACAGATACAAAGAATCCCTTTGGAATGACAGCCTTAAAGGCGGATGTGCCTACGGAGAAGAAAGTGCCCGGGGTAAATACTTTACATTTGATGACTATTTTGAACAGATAAAACCTGTTGAACTAAAAGACACACCCAGACCTGTTTACGAAGCTAATGCAGGATCAATAAATTTAAAAATCATCCGTACAGTTCATGTAAACTGTGGCACAAAGGACTGGAACAACAACTTTTATTCCACAGGAGTACTTATTGACAACAAGATATTTTTTTCTGGGGACACACTGTTTGACAGACAACTTTTAGACTGGCTGGAAAAAACATATAGTCCGGAATGTATTTTCCACGACTGTCAGTTTTATGACGGCGGTGTTCATGCCAATTTTTCAGAATTAAAATCTCTGCCACAATCAATCAAGGCTAAAATGTATTTATGCCACTATGGCGAAAACTACCAGGATTTCTCTCCAGAAGATGAAGGCTTTGCCGGATTTGCAAGAAGAGGATGTTACTACAATTTTAAATAACTCTAAACAAAAGGAGATAACGAATATGAAAAAATTCTTTACAGCACTTTCCACATTTCTTTTACTTTTTTCAGCTGTATCGTGCAGCCAGCTTGTTTCTCCAAACACTAAAAAAGTAAATGCCACCGTAAACATCACCGCAGATACTTTCGCAAGGAATTCTGTATCAGGTGACTTCTTGACAATCACTGTAACTGCACTTTCTCAGGACGGAAAAAATTACGGCACTTCAGAAAAGTTTCCTTCAGGACAGAAAACATACAGTCTGGAATTAGAAAACATACCCTATAATGAAGAGATTGTTTTTAAAGCAGAAGCTGTTGATTCAGAAAACAATAATTATGTTTCTGATGAATCAAAATTAACAATTACAGAAGATACAAAAGAAATTTCACTTACCCTCAAACTGAAAAAATCTGAAGAACCAGCAAATCCTGTTCCTGAAGATAACCCTCAGCCGGGGGAGGATCCTGTTCCAGGGGACGACCCTCAGCCGGGCGACAATCCAGTTCAGACAGGTTTGACAGTATCTTGTCTGCTTCCAGAAGCAATTCCTGCAATTCCCCTTGACGCTTTTGATGATTATTACTCAGAACTTGACAGTATAACAGGCATCTTAATGAATGCATTAAATCCTACTTCTGGTGAATCTCTTTTAACAGTTTCAGTTACAGGCCAGAACTACAGTAAGTCAATGTCAGAGAACTTCCATTCTTATTTTGAATCTACAGTTACTTCTTATCTGGAAAAAACTCCTCCAGAGGAAATGGAAAACGCCTTAAAGTCAATTCTTAACAACGAACTGCCACTTTGTTTTGAATTTGAGGATGTCCCTCTTAACACAGCTTTAACAATTACAGCTACTCTTTCTTACAAGGAAGCTACAGCAGCAAATATGGTAACATGGAAAACAACTGATACTGCCTCTGTATCTGCTGATGGAAAAATGACAAAAACTTTAAGTCTTTCATCCTCAGACAAAGTTACAGCTTACGACTGGGCAACAAAAAGAACAGAAGCTCTGGCAAGTATCAATTTTAGCGAAGCTGCGACTTTTTACTTTGCATCAGAAGGCAATGAAGAAGAAGATCTTTACACTCTCCAGAAAATTTTTGAAACAAATTCAAGCATAGGCGAAAAAGAAAAAGCACTTCACCTTGTTATGAAGAACGACACAACTCTTCCAGCAGAACCTATTACCATTAAAACATATCAGGAAATTTACCTTGACTTAAACGGTAATACTCTTACAGTAACAGCCCAGGATGGTGGTGATAATACATCCACATATGCTTTTGTAAAAGACAAAAAAGAAAATGAAAATACACTTCACATCTATAATGGAACAATTACTGTAGCTAAGGCAGATACAAACAAAAGTTTTATGTTCCTTCAGAATACAGACGGAACTACAGAGTTTACAGGAGTTAAATTCAAGGATTTCAATTACCGCATAATAAATCAATATTCAAGCGGTAAGGTTAGTCTTAACTACTGTGAATTCGAAAATTGTAATGTAACAGAAAACACTGGCGGATTAATTACAATGTACGACAGCGGTACCCCTGATTACTACAGTGGAACTTTAGATTTAACAGGATGCCGTTTTGCAAAATGTTCTGTAACAGATCATGCACTTTTCAGAATTCACGGAACTATGACTGCAAAAGACCTTGTAATCACTGACTGTGACTACACAGGCTATACTCCTATGAACCTTGCAGCAACAATCTTTAAAATTCAGGATCAAAGTAACTTAACACTCCAAGGCTCTTACATTAATGTTAAAGCTCCTGTAAAAGGATCAACTCCATATCCTGCAATTAGTTTTAAATCTACAGGAACATTTACACTTCTCCAGGGTGATGCTTCTGAATGTGAATATACAGATAATAAGCTTATAATGGAAAATTCAACAGTTGCAATCACAAACGCTGGTTCAGGTTCAGACAAGCAGGGAACTGTTGTAAATCTGGACGAACCTTACAATTCTGACTGGATAAATAAAAACTAGTTTTATTGACTGAATACTTATAACTAAAAAGCTTATAACAAGTAAGAGAGCACTAAAAAAGTTGGAAATGTAACTTTTTTAGTGCTCTCTTTTACAAGACAGGTCTTTCTGTTATAATGATTTATCTGATTCCGTAGCTCAGCTGGATAGAGCATCCGCCTCCTAAGCGGAAGGTCGCGCGTTCGACTCGCGTTGGAATCATAGGACAAAAAAATCCTGCTTCTTTTGAAGCAGGATTTTTTTGCATCAATTATTCTTAGTCTCTTGTTACAAGAAGCGCACAGAGAACGATCAGGTGCATTGCAAGTTCATAAGTCCATTCTAGGAAGTTTGGCTTAAGGAATCCACCGTTAAGGAAATCTGCCAAAATAATAGCGATTGCCCAAACGATTACGATGATAAGCTTAAGAATTGAACCCAGCTTACCCATTCTGTCGCCAATGAAAAGCTGAAGAATGATAAAGATGCCTGAAAGAAGTTCAATAACACCAAATACGATACGAACGATTTTTGCAGCATCTCCGTTAAACATACCTGCAAGTGCTTTACAACCAAAGTCACCGCCATTCTGAAGAGCCCAGATACCACCGATAGCAAGCATTGCACCTACTGCAATGTTCAATACCATCCAGAAGATACTTACTTCTCTTTTACCCATATTTTTCTCCTTCATAAAAAATTATGTTACTTATATTATAACACCATTAACGATAGATAACATGAAAATGCTCAAAAACAACTTTACTTTCTTCTGTAAAGTCAAAGCCGCACAGGTCTCCTTCCTGAATCATGTATTCCATTTGTTTTTCACGCCAGGCTTCCAGATCTTCATCTTCTCCTTCCTGACGTGCCATTTCCCAGGAAACATCCTTAAAAGGAAGCACCTTAACATCATCAATTTCGATAATGCAGAAAGGCTCTTCCTCCGTATTTTCTACAATATAAACTTCACCTGCAACAGGAAGAGGTTCCATATTAATTTCAAAACTTTCAAAAGCAGAAAAACAACAGGTTTTCTTTCCGCCTTCCACAAGAGCTCCTTGTTCTATTCCTGTAATTCCTGAATTTTCAAAAACCATTTCCCCTGAAAAGTTAATATCCTCTTCCTTCTGTTTGGTTTCTTTTAAGAATTTCTGCCAGTATTCATTTGGTGTCATTATCTTGTCCTGTGAATCATTAAAATAAAAGCAAGAATTACAAAAATTACCGGTATTATACCGAATAGAAGTGACGCAAGAGGAATTCCTGCCAGTGATACTCCTGCCTCTCCAATAAGACCGATTTTTACCAGCATTTCATATACAATGCCAGCATACCCTGTTACAACTCCTGCAACAAGACTCATCCAGGCTGTATCTCTGATACGGCTCCACAAAAGGATAGCAAGAAAAGCAGCAAAACCACTTAATACCAGCTTGATAATATAAAAAATTATTTCAGATTGAGTCAAAACTTCCTCCTGAAACTAAAACTCAAAGGGAGTTTTTTCCAGTTCTTTAAACACACCTTTATCAGCACCAAATGGAACTATTGAAGGCTGTCTATAGTCAGGACTAATTACAATACCTCTGTCCAGACAAAAAACAAAAAAGTCACCGTACTGTTCTTCAGAAACTTTTGGAAAAAGCCATGGCCCCTTTCGAGTCCAGTATTTTGTAAGAACTTTGTCGTAAATAAACCAGTCTTTTTCTTCTCGTTCCTGAAGTGCTTTTATGAGATCATATATTGAACGTGTTACCGCTGCTTCCAGAGGAGCAGGAATTTTTACAGCCAAACCGTTCAGTTGTACTGCAGCAATCGAAAGTTCATCATCTACTGCCACAATCCAGGTAGAATCAGTCCAGGCAAGAACAGGTGCAAAGACAATACAGTCTACCACACGCCAGTTAATGTTTTCTGTATTCCATGGTTTAAAAATACTTGTACTCTGAGAACTTACAGAAAGTGCTGCCCTGAGAGCCTTATCCTTTGAATCAAAAACATAGGCTGTTCTCTGGCTGCCAAAAAGCTCACTAACCGATCTACTTAATCTTGATTTTGAAATCACATTTGAGGAACCAAAATCCGTATCATAGCTTCCGTTTATACCGCGGCTTAACACATTCTTAAAAACAGTCCATGCAGAGGTATGGTCACTGCCCCACCCTAAAATTGCACGACCGCCTTCCTGAAACAAATCAGTTAGACGACGACCTTTTGCTGTGTATAAAAATGGACCTCTTGCCCTTTTTATAGTTCCATAGCGGCTTGAGATCTCTGAAGATAAATTTAAAACGTCTGACATTTGTTTAATTATACCAAAAATAAAGCAATGATGCGAGATGAAAAATCAGGGAGGGCGTTGCGGGGGG
>JAZQNJ010000080.1:0-7020 GCA_045627285.1 Treponema sp.
CGCGGGTTGCAAACATACCTGCGTAGAAGTAGTCATTGTCCTTTGCTACAAAGTCAAAGTCTGTGTACTTCTTTGTGTAAGTTGTTCCCTTGTAAACTGTTGTTACATTTACAGTCTGACCGATGCGTTCAATTGTAAATGTTGCTTCGTCATTCAAAGCCCACATTCCGCTGATTGTATCTGTAGAAGGAGCAAGTGCTCCAGTTTCCCGTTTAAAGTTTACGTTTGGAGCTGCTGTAGAAACAGAAACAAAACCTGCAGCCACATAGTTAGAACCTAATGCCTGATCGTTTACAGGAGTGTAGCAGTCGTCGCGAAGCATAAGGCCAAAGCCTGCCTGAGATTTTGATGTGTCTACGGCTGTAATTTTTGCTTTTGCTGTAAGGGTAAAGTTCTTTGAAATTGGAAGCTGCTGGAAAGCAAATGCAATACCATCAGCCGAAGCTGTAATTTTTCCTGATGCTGCTGACTGACCAACCGTAAAAGTGCCGGCAGTAGTTTCTGTTGCAGAGAAGTCTGAAATTTTAGATGCACCACCAAGATATCCCATTGCAGTTCCGTACCATCCGGCTGTTGTCATTTTAAAGTTTGCAGCTGGAGAATAAGAAGCCCAGTCTACAGCCTTGTATGCAACCCATTTATAGGTTGAGCTTTTTACCAGGTCTTTTGCTTCTGTTGGTACATAAAGTGATTTTACATAAGGCTTGAGGGCTGAAGTTGATTCGTAGATTGCTTTTGCAAACATATATGAAACCATTTTTGCGCCGTAAATGTTGATGTGAGTTGTATCAGCAGATTCCCACTTTGGAGTAACAGTTACACCTTCGTCAGTTGAAGTTCCAGAAGTTACAGCGTGCATTTTGATTGCTTCGGTGTAACCAAGTTTAGTGTAAAGCTCTTTTGTAAGGCCACGGAGGTCAACAAACTGAACGTTATGTTCTGCTGCAACATCAGCTGCTGCCTTGCCGTAGTCACCAGTTGAAGTAATGTGAGCGTAAGAACCAGAGTAGTCATTTGAAGAATTAGCACGGCAGATTGGTGAACAGATAATTGCTGTTGCCCCTGCGGCTTCAGCAAGTTTTACATAGTTGTTGTAGATTGAATATCCGAAAGAAGAACTGTCGCTGGATGGTTTTGAAGCATCTGTAAAGCGGGCAGGTTCTGCAGATTTTTCATCGTTGTGACCAAATCCGATTACCAGGAAGTCACCTGCTTTGATTCCATTTTTAAGTGTTGCGTATTCAGGATCTTCCATAAAGCTTTTTGAGGAACGACCAGAAAGTGCGATATTATTTACAGTGATTTTTGAAGAAAGATATTCCTTAAACTGTGTTCCGTAGCCGTAGCGTGGATAATAATATGTGGCATCTGTGTGTGTTCCGTCTGATTTTATGTAATCACAAACTGTTGAATCCCCTACGATCCAGAGTGTTGCTGCAGAAAGGGAAGAGTCGTCATAATTTTTGAACGGGTCTTCTTCTGATCCACCAGCAGGAGTTTTGTCCTCAGGTTTGCTTGAAGTTTCTTCTTTTGCAGGTGTCTGTTCTTCGCTGTCATCTGCTGAACAGGCTGCAAAAGAAACTGTCAAAAGTAAAAGTGCGGCGGCCGAAGCAAGGGCCTTTGTAATTTTTTTCATATTTTTCTCCTTTTTAATCACCGCCTTGGCAGCAGCGCCTCTGCGGTTAAATTTACAAAATTGATAAACAGCACAAAAGGATGGTACAGATCCCCGCAGAATCGCAGGAAGAGGGAATCTGTACCATCCGTAATGCCTGGTATTTTTAACTTATTGTTTATTTTTAATCAAAGTATTCAATGATTATTTGAACAAGATAGATTCCGTTTCCTGCAGAACCTAACTGATAAGATCCAGCTGGGATGTTTTCTACGGAAGTAACTCCAATCGAGCCAGGTGCATCAAATGCAGCAACTTGTGTACCTGTTGCAGATGAACTGACCATTTTTACAGTTCGTGTATCTGAACCAGTAGATCTTGCAACTACAGTAATTGTTGCTTCTTTTTCTGTTGTGATTTCTACATAGCGGCTTGTTCCGAATGTAGCTGAACCACCCATACTGAATGACATTGTTGGTTCGTAGTTAACGCCTGCATACTTGAACTTGTCTGTGAATGATTTGTATGTAATAGCCTTTGCAGAAGTTCCAACTACAGTCATTTTTTCAGTTCCGCCTTTTGCTGTAACCTGTGTTGAACTTGTAATTGTTGCATTGTTTGTTCCGCTTTCAGCATTGAAGATGATTGTCTTTGTTGGCTTTGGACGATTTGCTTCAATAAGGTCTGCAACTGCAGTTTCTGCAGCTACAAGAACTGAAAGATTTGTAACTCCGCCTTTATCGTCTGCGTTAAGTCCGTTGTAAGCTTTTCTTGCTGCTTCACATTCAGTTTTCTTATCTTTGTAGTTTTCCTGTGTAACTTCACCGATTGCTTCAATGAGTGTTACAACTGCACTTGCCTGCGGATATTCTCTTGAATCTGGGCTTACTTTAATTTCTGTACAAAGTGCTTCAATTGCTTTTGCTGTTGTTTTAGAAATAATGTTTGGATGAACTACAACTTTCGGTGTTTTGTTGATTTTTGAAACAAAGCTGAACTTTTCACCGTTCTTGTGTGTTTCGTCAGCTTTTGCCATGATATTTTCAACAAGCTTTGCTGCTGTAAGGAATGCACCGTACTTGTTGTAGTGAGTTGCTTCCATTTTTTCATAGCCAAGTTCTGTGTTTTTGTAAGCAGCATCGTAAGAAAGTGGCCATTCACCTGTTAAACCGTTTGGAACAAGAGCCATAAGTCCGTCTGAATATGTTGGAGTTGCTGTTTCCTGAAGTTTTACAGTTTCTGCAAAAAGGTCAATTAAAAGACAGTCTTCTTCTTCGGCAAGCTGACGAACAGCCTGAACATAAGCAAAGTTATCACCGTGAAGACCAGGACCGCCAATGATTTTTCCATTTGAATCAAACTTAACGCGGCAAACTGGAGTTACAAGAACCGGGACAGCTTTCTTTGAACGGGCAAAATCAATGTACTGTTTAAGATACCATTTGTAAGTTCCGTTAAGGGAACCGTCAGCATTGTTGTATGAATAATATACATCACCGTACTTTTTAATCTCTGAAGCACTTGTTGTAGCTCCAGCAGGAATGTAATTTGTTGAAACAAGTTCACCAGCTGTTACAGGATAAATTCCCTTTGCATCTGGAGTTCCAAGTCCTACCTGTCTGTCGGCAAGTGTTGAAGGAAGTTCTTTTGTATCATCGTCGTTATGACCAAACTGAATAAAAAGATAGTCGCCTTCTTTAATTTCGTTTCCGATTGGAACTCCGGCGTTTTCTGAAAAATTATATGAACCAAACTGATACAAGCGGCCTTCATTAATGAATGAACGTGAAGAGCGTCCGCCGTTGGCACAGTTTTTTACGGTGATTGAAGAATCTAAGAAACGAGAAAGGAACTGTCCCCATCCGCCAATAAACTGATCTTCGCCATATGTTTTTACAGTTGAGTCACCAGCCAGGAAAATTACAGGAGATTCAGAAAGTGTAATCTGTTCTCCTGTAATAGGATTGCTTTCCGAAGAACCTGAATCAGGCTTTGATTCGGAAGTTGTTTCATTTGATGGTGTTTCTGAAGAACTTGAATCATCGTCTGCAGTACAGCCGGTTATAAACATCATTGAAAGTAAAGAAGCCAGGGCAACGGCTTTTTTTACAACTGATTTTTTCATTGTTTACCTCTTTTGTAATTTATTTTCTAAAAAAAATATAACAGTATTCTTTTGTCCAAAATTGATATAAATTTGATTTTCAGAGAATAAAATAGCCAAAAATATATAAAATTCTCTGTTTTTGAATAAGACGCACGGGCAATTCTAGAAAATTACAGAATTTTGTAGTCAAAAACGAATAAATGCTGGCTAAAAACGTATAAATTTTACAATATATGTTAAAATAATTTGATGAATTTTAAGATTTCCCAGCGAAAAGCGTTTTTAAACTCCCAGAAAGAATCCGGCCACAGAATTACAATCGGTTTTGCCGGTATTGCGGATCTCCGCACCTTTATTGCCCTGGAATATATAGAAGGAATGATGAAGGCTGCTTCAGATTACGACATTAATTTTATCAATATGGGAGCGGCCGTTAAGTATTCTCTTTTTGATGATATAAATTTTATGAATCATTATCTAAAAAACTTTCGCTTTATGAAAAAGCCTTTTATTGACGGTTTAATAACCTGGGCTTCTTCTCTGCAGGAGTTTATGGATAAGCAGACAGTAGTAAAAACCTTTGGTGCTCTTCGTCCTCTTCCAATGGTTGATATCGGTCATCTTGATATACCAGGAATTACCAGCCTCCGCATCGACAGCGAATCCTCAATTCAGATGATGATGGAGCATCTTATAAAAGTTCATGGCTACACCCGTTTTGCCTTTATGGGAGCAGATGTTTCGGAGCCCCACTGGAAGCGTTTAAGGACTTATCAGGAGGAATTAAAAAGGCAGGGGTTTAAAGAAATTGATAATTCCGTTTACATGGCAAAATCCATGTCGGTTCCTTCCCTTGCTGCCCAGGTAGAAAAATTCATTCAGGAACATAATCCAAAAGAAACTCGTGATATCGAAGCAATTGTTACAACAACGGATATTATTGCTGCCGAAATAATAAATCAGTTCGAAAAAAACGGAATTCACGTTCCTCAGGATATCGCAGTTACAGGCTTTAACAACTGGTACGACGGAATTACAGCAAAGGCGCCGGTAACCACAATCAGTCTTGAATATTTTAAGCGCGGTTATATGGCAGTAGAGCTTTTAATCGACAGAATTATGGAGCCACAGCTGCCGTCAGAAACAATTCGTGTAAAAACCTCGCTGATTATCCGCCAGTCCTGCGGCTGCTTTGAAGAAAACGTAATGCGTTCAGCAAATAAGCTTGATCTATCTTCTTCGAAAAGCCAGTCAGAAGAGTCGGAGGAACAGCTGCGGCAGCGATTAACCTCTTCGATTATGCTGGTTTTTAAAACCACCAGTGCATACTTAATAGAAGAACTTGTTGATGCCTTTTTTGAAGACGTTTATGCCCGCCCAAAAAAAAGCAGGATGCTGGAGTGGTTTCAGATTTATCTGCAGGAAAACCGGTACACAGCGGACTTTGACATTGAGCGGCTTGAAAACATAGTTACAGATTTAAGAAGTCTTTTGATTCCTGTTATAAAGGAAGAAAGTCTTGAAACAATTCTCGCAATTGACGATGTGTTCCATCAGATGAGGAATTTAATAGCCATATATTCAAAATACGAAATGATGGCTGCCAGAGAAAATCCTTACAGAATGAACAATATTTCAAAAAGTGCTGTAGATTTAAGCGACGCAGCCAGTCTTGGGGAAGTAATTGAGCTTTTAAAGGTTCAGCTTAACGAAATGAAAATCTCCAGTGCAGTTCTGGCTTTAAACGAAAAAGCCTCTTATGGTTTTGGGGAGGCAGATATCTGCTTTGTGTATCCGGAGTCCAGTCAGGAACAAAAACTTCCCTTCAAAGTCTATGTACCCTCTGAGTTTCCAAAGGAGTTTTTTGGACAAAACAAGCGGTATTCTTTGATGCTGGAGGTGCTTCATCATTCAGATAAGTATTTTGGTTATATTTTTATGGAGATGAAGGCCCTTAATATTGCTTTGTACGATGTAATCCGCCTTTTATTAAGTAATGCTCTCTATAATATAGAAACAAGAGGAAAGACTTCTGTGGAAAGTCAGGCAATTGGTTATTCCGAAATTGAAAACCTTATAAAGGAAGGTAAAGAAGACGGCTCAAAGCTGAAGCGGGTAACAGTTTCTCAAATTACAGAATATCTGATGAAGCATATAGCAGAAAAAACAGATATCGATGCAATGGCAGAAAATTTTATGGTGAGCCGCAGTTATCTTACAAAAAAAACAAAAGAAGTAACCGGCTGTTCAATCCAGGAGCTCCACGAAAAAATAAAGATAGAACAGGCAAAAAAAATGCTCCTTTCCGAAACCTATCAGCTCTCAAAAATAACGGAGCTGCTGGGCTTTGCAAATCAAAACTATTTCAGTTACGTGTTCAAAAAAAACGTAGGATTAAGTCCCAAAAACTGGATCAAGCAGACAAAATAAGGTGGTGAAAAAAAAGGTATTGAATTTTTTTTGATTATAGTTTATTCTTATTATAGAGATATAAATTTTGGTATGAATTATTATTCATATCTGGTTTAAAGGATATAGATTCCTATAAATCTAAATATAAAATGAAAGGAAGACTGTACATGAAAAAGAACAAGACTTTGGTTGTAGCTCTTATCATAACAATGTTAATGGCTATGTGTTCTGTAGTAAACGCAGCAGGAAACACACCCGAACCAACTTATAGTGCAACATTCTCTTTAAGTTCTAATTCAAAATTAGAAGCAGGGTCAACAGTAGTTGCTAAATTAAAAATAGCTGAAATATCTGCTGGAGAAGGAATTGATGCAATAGTTGCAACTTTAAATTTCGATAGTAATGTATTAGAAATTGCTGGGCAATCTAGTTTAGTTGGAACAAATGGCTGGGCTATTGGTGCTTACAATTCAACAACACATACTTTTACTATGACTAATAGTTCAAAAGTAAATTCTGCTCAAGATATATTAACTATCACATTTAATGTAAAGCAAAAAATTAGCGTTGATTCAACACAAATTTCAGTAAAAAATATTTCTGTATCAGGTGGTGCAGCAAATAGTGGTGGAACAGGAGATATTATGGTTGCAGATACTAAAGTAACAATCCAAGCTGAAAAGAGCTCAACAGGTGAAACTACTAACACAACAAATACTGTAATAAAAACAAATACTACAAATACAACTATAAATTCTAAAAAGTTACCTCAAACTGGTGTTGATAATGTAACTATTAGTTTAATTGTATTATCAGTAGTTGTTTTAGGAACTGTATGCTATGGAAAATACAGAAATCTAAATAAGTAAAGTCGGAGGCCAAGCGG
>JAZQNJ010000081.1:0-3623 GCA_045627285.1 Treponema sp.
TATTTGTGCAGTAGAAATAACCAGCGTACTTGAAGTTCTAAATTACGGAAACTTTACTGCAATTCCATGCGCACAGCCTTACATTGAAGGTTTAATCTATTCCCGTGAACAGGGGATAAATGTCATCAATCTCCGTAAAAAATTTAATCTCAAAAAGAAAGAAGTTGATAAAAAGACTAAAATCATCGTAATTGAAATTACTAAAATTACTGAAAGCGAAGGTTCTACTACAACACTATATGGACTGGTTGCTGATGAAGTACTTGATGTAGTAAATGCAGATGATGAATTAACTGTAAAATCAGTTAAAACCGCTATTCCAAAAGAAAACATTAGTACCATAATCAAAACTGAGGATAAAAATCTCATTGTCCTCAATTTTGATGATCTGTAACTGGAAAATAGGCTATATTCATTCTTGACGATGAAGGGCTATTTTAATATCTTTAAATAATCTAATTTGGAGGATTAATTCACATGGCAGAATTTAACATGAAAATGTTTGACCTGACAGGCAAAGTAGCCTGGGTTACAGGTGCATCTTACGGAATCGGTTTTGCAATCGCTAAAGGCCTTGCTGCAGCTGGTGCAAAAATCGTATTCAACGATCGTGGACAGGAACAGCTGGACAACGGTTATAAAAATTACAAAGAAGCTGGAATCGAAGCTCACGGATATGTTTGTGATGTAACAGACGAAGAACAGGTTCAGGCTACTGTAAAACAGATCGAAAAAGACGTAGGACCAGTTGATATCCTCGTTAACAACGCTGGTATCATCAAGAGAATTCCAATGCACGAAATGAAAGCAGAAGAATTCCGTCAGGTTATCGATGTAGACCTTAACGCTCCATTCATCGTTTCTAAGGCAGTTCTCCCAGGAATGATGGCTAAAAAAGCTGGTAAAATCATCAACATCTGTTCTATGATGTCTGAACTTGGCCGCGAAACAGTTTCTGCTTATGCAGCTGCTAAGGGTGGTCTTAAAATGCTTACACGCAACATCTGTTCTGAATACGGTGAATACAACATCCAGTGTAACGGTATTGGACCTGGATACATCGCTACTCCACAGACAGCTCCACTTCGCGAAAAACAGGCTGACGGTTCTATGCACCCATTTGATCAGTTCATTCGTGCAAAAACTCCAGCTGGACGCTGGCTCGACCCAGAAGAACTTGTTGGTGCAGCAGTATTCCTCGCATCAGAAGCTTCTAACGCTGTAAACGGACACATTCTCTACGTAGATGGTGGTATCCTCGCTTACATCGGTAAACAGCCTAAATAAGTAATAACTTAAGTTACTTTATAAAAGAACGACTTCGGTCGTTCTTTTTTTTTGTCTAAATCAGACAACAACCTTTTTTATTTCTTAATAACAAAAACCGTGTTAGAATATTTGTAGATAACTTTAAGAACAATGGAGTTTTTATGAAAGGAAATGTAATCGTCGGACAGTCAGGTGGACCAACATCTGTAATCAATTCTTCTCTTGCCGGGGTTTTTAAGACAGCCAAAGATCGTGGTGCACAGAAAGTATACGGTATGCTGCATGGTATTAAGGGTCTCCTTGATGAACAGTACGTTGATCTTTCAGAAAAAATCAGTTCTACTATGGACATCGATTTATTGAAACGTACCCCATCTTCTTATCTGGGTTCCTGCCGTTACAAGCTCCCGGAAATCGAATCAGATAAAGCCACTTATGAAAAAATTTTTAAAATTCTCGACAAGCTGGAAATAAAATTTTTCTTCTACATTGGCGGCAATGACTCAATGGACACAATCAAAAAGCTTTCTGACTATGGTGCCATGGTAAATAGCGACATTAAGTTCATGGGCGTTCCTAAAACAATCGATAACGACCTTGCTGTAACAGACCACACACCTGGTTACGGTTCGGCTGCAAAATTCATTGCAGCAACAATGAAAGAAATTATTCGCGATGGTCTTGTATATGACTATAATACAGTTACTGTTGTAGAAATTATGGGTCGTAACGCCGGATGGCTGACAGCTGCTGCTGCTCTTGCAAAATCAGACGACTGCGAAGGCGTAGATATGATTTATCTTCCAGAAGAAGCATTTGATATTGATGACTTTATGAAACGTGTAAAGGATCTTGCTTCTAAAAAATCTGTGGTAATTGCCGTATCTGAAGGTATTCATGTAGCTGACGGTCGATTTGTATTTGAACTTGCTGATCATGTTGAATACGTTGATGCTTTCGGTCACAAACAGATGTCTGGTACTGCAAAATTCCTTTCAAACAAAATTACAGCTGAACTTGGATGTAAAGCCAGAGCCATTGAACTTTCAACTCTTCAGCGCTGTGCTGCCCACATGACTAGCCGTACTGACATTACAGAAGCATTTAATGTTGGTGGTGCTGCAGTTAAGGCTGCATTCGAAGGTGAATCTGGAAAAGTTGTTGTTCTTAAACGCGTTTCTGACGATCCTTATATGTGTATTACAGAAACTCACGACGTACATGACATTGCAAACGTTGAAAAGAAAGTTCCACTTGAATGGATTACAAAAGACCACTATGTAACAAATGATCTTATTCATTACATTCGCCCGCTGATTCAGGCTGAATTAAGCCCAATCATGGTAGACGGTCTTCCACGCCACTTAAACGTAAATATGTAGTGATTTACAGTTGATAAAAAACGGCTGAATTAATAATTCAGCCGTTTTTTTTGCGTAAGGGATTGTAACGGAGGCGAAGACGTTGCAAAGCAATGAAGACGTTAGCCGGAACCAAAACGAGCACGACAACAATTGTGCTCGCGGAAAGCCCGGTCCGAAGGATGCGCCCTCCTGCCATATATTTCCTCAATTGTAACAACCTGTATTTTTCATTAAAATAAACATTATGAAGACTTCAAAATTTTATATTTCAACACTTCGCGAAGCTCCAGCTGAAGCTGTAATCGCAAGTCACAAACTTATGCTCCGTGCCGGAATTACACGCAAACTCGGTAACGGTCTTTACACTTACCTTCCAATGGGCGTTCGCTCACTTTATAAACTCGAAAATATTATTCGTGAAGAACTTGAAGAAACTGCAGGAGCTCTTGAATTTAAGCCAACTGTTATCGTTCCAGGTGATCTCTGGAAAGAATCTGGCCGCTGGGAAACTATGGGTGCTCAGATGCTCAAGGCTAAGAACCGCGGTGAACAGGACATGGTTGTTTCTCCAACTGCAGAAGAAGCATACACTGCAATCGTTCGCGACGGTCTTGATTCTTACAAGCAGCTTCCAGTTAACTTTTATCAGATTAATACAAAATACCGCGACGAAATTCGTCCTCGTTATGGTGTAATGCGTGGCCGTGAATTTATCATGATGGACGGCTACACAATGAACGCTGACGACGCTTCACTTGATGAATCATACAATGCATACGAAAAGGCATATTTCAAAATCTTCAAACGCCTTGGTCTTAAAATGATCCCTGTAAAAGCAGACTCAGGTGCTATGGGTGGTTCTGGTTCAGAAGAATTCATGGTTGAATCTCCAATCGGTGACGACACACTTATTATCTGTCCAAAATGTGGATATGCTGCTAACGCTGAAAAGGCTGAATGTGCTCCCGATGCCAGCGTAAACAAAGCAGG
>JAZQNJ010000082.1:0-6809 GCA_045627285.1 Treponema sp.
ACTTGTAAGCAGTCTTTAGCTGCAGGGGGAATCTTATGGACGAAAAATTTGATGTGGCAGTAATCGGTACAGGGCCGGCAGGGCTTTCGGCAGCGGTTACTCTTAAAATCAGAAATAAAAACATTATTCTTTTTGGCAGCAGAGATCTTTCTTCTAAGCTCGAAAAGGCTCACGAAATTCAGAATTATCTTGGGTTTCCGGCAATAAAGGGAGCAGAACTTGCAGAGAATTTTAAGGCTCATGTAGAGAAGATGGGGATTGAAATTACTGAAGATCAGATTACAGCGTGCTATTCTATGGGTGAATATTTCAGTCTTACTTCAAAGGCAAACAAAACCTACACAGCAAAGTCAGTGATTCTTGCAACGGGAGTAAGCTTTGGTAAGCCTTATGAAGGTGAAGAAAAATTCCTTGGTCGCGGGGTAAGTTACTGTGCAACCTGTGATGCTCCTTTGTATAAGGGTAAAAAAGTTGCCGTAATTGCTCAGAGTCCAAAAGAAGAAGAGGAAGCTGAGTTTTTGTCAGAGGTGTGTGAAAAAGTTTTTTACGTACCTTTGTACAAAATGGAAGAAAACTTTGCAGCCTCGAACATTGAAGTCGTAAATGATGAAGTTGTTTCAATTGAAGGGTCCATGAAGGCAAACAAACTGGTGCTTAAAAACGAGATCCTGGAAGCAGATTGTATTTTTATTCTGCGGGACAGCGTTTCGCCAAAGCAGCTGGTGCCTGGTCTTGAGCTGGAGGGAAACCACATTAAAGTGAACCGCCAGATGGAAACAAACCTTAAGGGGCTCTTTGCCTGTGGAGATATTACAGGTCTTCCGTATCAGTATATTAAAAGTGCTGGAGAAGGAAATGTTGCAGCCCTTAGTGCTGTTAAATATCTTGGAAAGTAGGAGATCCCCGGGTCAAGCCCGAGGATGACACAAAATGTCATTGTCGGGCCTGACCCGAAAAGAATGGCAAACTTTTAATGTCATTGTCGGGCTTGACCTGAGGATGGCAAAAAAATGTCTTTGTCGGGCTCGACCCGAAAAGAATGACAAACTTTTAATGTCATTGCCGGGCTTGACCCGGCAATCTCAAAAACCGGAGGTTTAATTATGGTTAAAAAAATCAGTGAAGCAGAATTTGATGGTTCAGTAAAAGAAGGCTATTCAGTTGTAGATTTCAGTGCAACCTGGTGCGGGCCTTGTCAGATGCTGGCTCCTGTTCTTGAAAAGGTTTCAGAAGGACTTGAAGGCAAGGTTAAGTTCTTTGCCGTTGATGTTGATGATGCTCCGGGCCTCTGCCAGAAGTATGGTGTAATGAGTGTACCTGCTGTGTTTATGTTCAGGGACGGTGAAGAAGTTTCGCAGTCAATTGGATTTAAGCCACAGGAAATGATTGAACAGTGGATCAACAGTAATATGTAGTATTGCAAACAGCCGGTGAAATTTTCTGAATTTTGCCGGCATTTTGTTTGCAATCAAAATAATGTGCTATAATAGTAAAAATGCAGGATTTAAATTACTCCGTCATTGGCATTCTGGCCATTTTTGTTCATCTGATTATTAATCACGATATGTTCAAAACAATAAAAAGTCAGGATTTCTTTGCGGGGGCTTTTTTTCACAGATATTCACTTTCCGTCTTATTCTATTATGTTACGGATACTATGTGGGGTATTATTTCATATACAGGCAATACAAAGATACTCTACATAGATACATTTTTTTATTATGTTGCCATGGGACTTTCGGTAGTATTATGCTGCCAGTATATTATTTCATTCATAAATCTTCATAAATTATTTGCCAGATTTTTAAGTGGATTTGGAATTCTTTTTTGCGTCATTGAATTTTCAGCCCTTATTGTAAATGTTTTTCATCCTATTTTCTTTTATTTTGATTCAGATGGAAATTATCACGCAGGACCTTACCGGCATATTGCTTTAATCGTGCAGATTATCATGTTTGCAATGATTACTCTTGTTTCAGCTTTTGTCGTTTTTAAGAAGGAAAACCGTTTTTCCAAGCGAAATTTATCAATATGTCTGTTCTCCATAGCAATGACTTTATCAATTATCGGACAGACATATTTCCCGTTACTGCCACTTTATTCCATCGGCCTCATGATAGGGGGATGTATTCTTCACGTATTCATTCAGGAAGATATTAAGACAGAACAGCTTGTAACTTTGGGAACTCTTGCCAGAATCTTTTACAGCGTTCATGTAATAAATCTTGAAGATGACACTGCTGATGAATATAACGCACAGAATGAAGTAAAGAAAATTGCCAATCGCAGAAATGGTGCTTCTAAAATGATGGTTCAGACAATTACGGCAGTTACTGACGAAGAATATCTTGAAGCAGCTCTGGAATTTACAAGTCTTGATACAATTTCCGAAAGAATGAAGAACAGAACATTCATCTCTAATGAATTTGTTGGTAAGCGGGTCGGATGGTATCTTGCTTCGTTCCTTGTTATGGAAAGGGATAAAGACGGAAAAATTACAAAAATTATTTTTACAACAAACGTTATTGATAAAGAAAAGAAAGAAAAAGAGAAGCTTGTTAAAAAGACAAGGACTGATGAACTTACAGGCCTTTTGAACCGTCGTGCTTATGAAGATGACATTTATGAGCAGAATGCCCTTGCGGATGAAAATGGTTTTATTTACGTTTCACTCGATATAAACGGTCTTAAAATAGTTAACGACACAATTGGTCATGCCGCCGGAGACGAACTTATTGTGGGTGGATGCAGCTGTATGAAAAATGCCCTGAGCCCATACGGAAATCTGTACAGAATCGGTGGAGATGAATTTGTTGCAATTCTGTTTTGTGGTGTTGAAAAGCTGAATGGCATAATGACAAAGTTTGATAAGGAAATTGCATCATGGAAAGGAACTCAGATAGAAAATCTTTCAATTTCTTATGGATGTGTTGCTAAAGAAGAAGTGCCAGGGGCTTCTTTGCCGGAGCTTGCTGCTCTGGCAGACAAACGAATGTACGAAGCAAAGTCAATTCACTACAGAAAAGCAGGATTTGACAGACGCGGTCAGCAGGATGCACATAAAGCACTCTGCAATCTTTACACAAAAATCCTCAGGATTAATCTTACAGAGGATTCATATCAGATTGTTAATATGGATGTTTCTGAGCAGACAGAAGAAAAGGGATTTTCAGATAAGATTTCAATGTGGCTTAAATCTTTTGGAACATCAGGTCATGTTCATCCTGAGGATCTTGATGAATATCTTAAACATACAGATATAGATTTCATGAGCAGATATTTTGCAGGCAACAAAACCTCATTACAGATATTCTACAGACGAAAGTATGAAACTGGTTTTAAGCAGGTAATGATGGAATTAATACCTGCAAACGATTATTCACCAGAAAACCAGAGTTTGTTCCTTTATGTAAAAGACATAGACAGATAAAATGACATCAATTCAACAGCAGCTTTCCACTTTGGGTGAACCGAAGTATGCTGCATTTCAGGCAAAATTAATTCCAAATATTTCTCAAGAAAACATTCTCGGGGTTCGTGTGCCGGTTCTCCGCCACTTTGCCAGGGACTTTGCAAAAAATAATCCACAGGAGACAGAAAAATTTTTAGACACTCTCCCTCACAAATATCTTGAAGAAAATTTTCTCCACGGCTTTTTGATCACTCAGATTAAGGATTACGACCAGTGTATTGAACGCACAGAAGCATTTCTTCCATATGTAAATAACTGGGCTGTTTGTGACACCATGAGTCCAAAGGTCTTCAAAAAACACCGCCCCCAGCTTTTGCAAAAAATCCGCCAGTGGGCAGCCAGCGATAACAGTTACACAATCCGCTTCGGCATCGAAATGTTAATGGCTCACTTTTTAAATGAAGATTTTACACCGGACCTGCTGGAAATCCCTGCTGCCGTTCACTCAGAAGAGTACTACGTAAAAATGATGGTGGCATGGTATTACGCCACAGCCCTGGCTAAACAATACGAAGCTGCAATTCCCGTAATAGAAAAAAAACTTCTTGAAAAATGGACCCACAACAAAACAATCCAGAAGGCCATCGAAAGCTTCCGGGTTACAGACGACCATAAGGAATACTTGAGAACCTTAAAAGTCTGAATTTATAAACCCGGTATTAATAGGCTTTTCTGTAAATTTCTTTCATGTCAGCTTTTTCAAGCTTTTTGATTGCACCAAGTGTACGTGTGCCGTTTAGACTTGCTTTTGAAGCCATTTCTTCAATTACGTCTTCATTCCACTTTGGAAGGTTAAGCTCTCTGATTGAAACAGGCATTTTAATGTCACGGAAGAACTGCTCCATAGCATCAATACCGGCATTGGCAACATCGTCTGCTTCTTCTGCACTGCGAGGGGCCGGAATGCCTAATACGTCTACAGCAAAGCGTACGAAGCGTTCTACATCTTCTTTGTAAACATAACGGGCCCAGGTTGCCCAGATAGCTGTAAGACCTGCACCGTGAGTTACATCAAACATTCCCGAAAGCTCGTGCTCCAGCTGGTGAGTTGTCCAGTCACCGTTGCCGAATGGGCCTGTAAGTGTGTTGTGACTCAAGCTGCCTGCCCACATGATTTCTGCACGGGCTGTGTAGTCACCTGGTTTTTTTACAAGAATTCTTGAGTAGTAGAGAACTGTTTTCATAAGACCAGTGGCAATAGAATCAACCATCATTGAGTGATCTTTGTCTCTGGCAAAATAGCGTTCCATTGTATGCATCATAATGTCAGCACAGCCGGCAAAAGTCTGATATTCCGGCAAAGACATTGTAAGTTCAGGATTCATAATTGCAAATCTTGGTCTGTAGTTGTCGTTGTTTAAGCCCCGTTTAATCCAGCCGTCTTCGTTTGTAATTACAGAAGAGCATGACATTTCACTTCCGGCTGCAGCAATTGTAAGAACAGCTCCTACAGGCAGACATTTTCCAGGCTTGATTTTATTGCAGTAAAAATCCCACACAGGCTGATCAGAAAGAGCTCCCATTGAAATGCCTTTTGCAGAATCAATTACGCTGCCACCGCCAACGGCAAGAATAAAGTCGATTCCTTCTTTTTTTACAAGTTCAATTCCTTTTTCTACAAGGGAAAGGCGGGGATTTGGAACAACGCCTCCGAGTTCAAAATATGGAAGACCTGCTTCTTTTAATGAGGCACAGATTTTGTCTAAGAGACCTGATTTTTTTGCAGACTGGCCTCCAAAATGGAGTAAAACTTTTGTGCCGCCAAATTCTTTTACAAGCTGACCTGCTTTTGATTCAGTATCCTTTCCGAATACAACTTTTGTAGGTGCATAATAATTAAAATTTAACATGTCTCATTTTCCGGATCTGTGCCGGCCTCCTGATTCTTGTATTTATGTTTAAGCGAATAAATCATTATTGACCCAATTACAACTGCCAGCATACCGCAAAGGAAATTACTGATTCCCATTACCATTCCAGCACTTTCGCTGCCATAGTCTGTGTAATTCTGCAGAAGCCATAAAACCGGCACGCGGAATAAAAATACACGGCAGAAGTTCATAAAAAGTGTAACACGAGTTTTACCAAAACCATACATCAAAGAAATTACAGAGGAATTGATTCCAAGGAAAATTGCACCCCAGGATTCGTACCAGTAAATTCCCTTAATCATCTGCTGAAAGTTGTAGTCAGAGCCTGCAAAGAATTTTGAAATATATTCGAGACATAAAAGAGATGTACTCATTAAAACAACGCCAATAATCATGTTGCAGGTAAGCACACACCAGAAAGCTTTCATTGTGCGGTCAAAGCGTCTGGCACCTCTGTTCTGGCTGATTACGGCACTACCGCCTTCCTGAAATCCCATTTGAGGCATTGTTGTAATGCCGCCTATGTTGTTGGAAATTCCAAGGGCACCAACAGTCTGTGGTCCGTAATGAGTACACATGGAATTTACAATTACTTTTCCCATGGCAAAAGCAGCTTTTTCGATCATTACCGGGAAAGAAAGCTTTAACATTGGATTTACAATTTCGCTTTTAAAGCTTACAGCCTTTGGTGAAAAACTGAAAACATTGTTTTTCTTGAGCATTGTTGAAACTGCAATTGTAAGAATTATGCTCTGGGCAATTAATGTAGCAATGGCGATTGAAGTTACACCAAGATGGAAGATGTAAATGAATACAGCTGTAAAACTGAGCTTTGTAATTACAATACCCATGTTAAGCCAGAGAATGCGTTTTGAGTTTCCCCGGGCACGTTCAATGGCAATATAAATGTTATTGAAGAAAGTAACTACAAGGGCAAAAAGTTCTACGCGAAAGTAAGTGCTGCCCATAGAAATAAATTCTTCAGGAGTTTTCATTAACCGCAGGAACAATGTGGCAAAAGGAACAAGAACGGCTAAAAGAGTTCCGCCTAAAACTGCACAGAGGGCAACCATTGTTGAAACGCGGCGGCGCACAAGCTCGTAGTCGCCGGCACCAAAGGCTTCACTAACCTTAATGCTGGCACCAACAGCAAGACCTGACCCCAGGGCCGAAAGCATAATCTGAATTTGTCCAATATATGCTACAGAGCTGACTGCGGTGGCGCTTATGTGGGCAGCCATCATGGTGTCAAAAACCTTAAAAAGCTGTGTAAGACTCTGGTAAAGGGCCAGAGGCAGACATACGTACAGAATTACATGAAACATGTTTCCGTTGAGGGAAAATTCCCTGAATTTTTCATCTTTTTTTGAAAGCTGTGCCTTCATTCTATAAACCTTCTGTAATTAAAACTTGTATATAAGTGTAAGTCTAAATAAAATGTAAATATACGACTTTTTTATGAAGTT
>JAZQNJ010000083.1:0-4500 GCA_045627285.1 Treponema sp.
CTCCCATAAAAAGTCAACGAGCATGTCGACTTAATATTAATTTTTAATCTGAGAGAGCCTGTTCAACAAGATTTGGTCTTTTGTAAGTTCCTAGCATCTTGGCACTGTCAAAGTCTTTTTTCTCCGACAGCATTGTCCAGACTATCTCAGCCATTTTTCTAGCAGTGGCTATAATTGATTTGCCGCTGCCTTTGTTGTTTTTCATATATTCATAACGCTGCATCATTCTCCACGATGAAGTATCCTTGCAGCGACGAATTCCTAATACTAATTGAACAAAACTTGTTCTCAATTCCTGAGGTCCACGTTTTGTTATTTTCCCATGATGGATGGTTTCGTTTGAATCCTGAACCCAAGGAACTAATCCACAAAAAGCCGCATACTTTTTTGCAGTTGCAAATCTGCTTATGTCCTCCGTGTATGCCCTGATTGTCCATGCAGAGATTTTGCCACAGCCTCGGATTGTCATCAGGCGGTTCACCATTTCATCATTCTTTGTCAGTTCAGCAAGCTGTTTCTCAACAGTCTTTACACTGGCTTCCATCTGTTCTATAATTGTGAACATCAGTTTTACTGATTGTGCCTCGAGCACGTAGTCGTCATTCGACTCAAGGGTGTCCAGAATTCTCTGGCGCCCTTTTTTGCTTTGGAGGCATCTCAATTCATCCGGCAGCCCCATGCTTACAAGCAGTGCATGGATTTCATTTTTCTGTCCGACAATCGAACGAACGAGCCTTTCCCTTGACTTTAAAAGTCTTCTCAGGTTTTCAGTTTCTTTATTGCAAAGATAGCTTTCTGGAAGCATATCCTTTGAAAGAAACTCGGAAATTGTCGAAGCATCATGCCTGTCTGTTTTCTTTGTCGATTCATTTATAACCTTGAATTTCAATGTGTTGATTACGGTTACTTCAGCTCCGGCTTTTTCAACCTGTGTCTTGAAATACCGTGTGTTGCCTGTCGACTCGACACCAATCTTGACTTCATATCCCCTTGTTTTCAGGTTGCGAATTCTCTTCAGAAAATTTGCATATCCTTCACTTGTCACTGGATACTGAATAATCTGATCCATTGATTCAACTCTGTTTTCAGTTCTTGCATGAACCGTAAACTGTGTCTTGTGTAAATCAACTCCAAAATAACATGTCATGGTGACCTCCGTGTGATTCTTGTTGCGGAAAGTCTAATCGGTAATGTGTTCCAATCTCCCATTCAGTCTCATAGACTATTGTATGATGCGGCAAAAGCTCTTCATTCTCCTTTACAAGGATCTTCGTCCTTACTAAAAATGGCGAACTGATGCCTGGGTTCCGCTGAATCACTTCAGCGTATCACAATACCGCATGCTCGTTTACTGTTTTATCATGCCTCCTTTAAAAACTCCGCGTTAGCGGCAACGCCTGAAGCTTTGCGATATGCAATGCTTCAGGCGTTGTATCCAAGTTTGTGAATGCAACGCATTTGCAAACTTGAGTGATAAAAATTACACGGACGTAATTTTTATCACACCTCCTTTCATATTAAAAGTATGATTTGATTATAAAAAGCAAACCCTATCATTTACTGATTGTTTTGTGCAAATTAAATTTATTTTTCATATACAGCATAACCTTTGCGTTAGTGTATGGAGCCACGCGTTAGCGTCCACCGCAGGGAGCGAAGCGACTGAGGAGGATGGAGCGATAGCGGAATGGCGGAACACACGACCGGCAATTGCCGGGAACGCCCTTAAAATTAATGCCCTTACAAAACACAAAAAAAATGCTAGAATGTTTTTATGACAGATTCAAATAATAAAGATACAGTTTACATTCTTGATTCCTATGGACTTATTTACAGGGCTTACTTTGCCCTTTTTAATCACCCTCTTACAAACAAAAGCGGGGAAAATATTAGTGCGGTTACAATTTTTTTCAGGAACCTTAAGGCCCTTCTTTCAAGATACGAGCCTGGATACCTGGCAGCAGCCTTTGATTCCCGTACTCCAACTTTTCGCCACAAGATGTACAAGGAATATAAGGCCACCCGCATGAAGACTCCGGAAGATCTTCTGGCTCAGGTTCCATGGATTGAGGAAATTCTTACGGCTTTGAATGTTCCGGTTCTTAGGGTTGACGGTTATGAGGCAGACGACGTAATTGCTACAGTTGCTAAAAAATGCGAGGCAGAAGGAAGGCCATGCAGGATTCTTTCTGGAGACAAGGACCTTTTGCAGCTGGTTACTCCACTTTGCAAGGAAATGCAGCCTAACAAGGAAACCGGCGGCTGGGAAGAAAACGGTATTGATGAAGTTGTGGCCAAGTGGGGGCTGGGACCAGAGAAGATTCTGGATTACCTTTCGCTGGTGGGAGACACGGCAGATAATGTTCCCGGGGTTAAAGGCGTTGGAGACAAGACTGCCCTTAAGCTTTTGAACCAGTACGGCACTCTGGAAGGAATTTATGAGCACAAGGCAGAAATAAAAGGCGCTCTGGGTGAAAAAATCCGTGGCGATGAAGAAAACGCATTTTTTTCTAAAAAGCTTATTACCCTTTGCGATAGTGTTCCTTTGGAAATTGATTTTGACAGTTTTGCTACCTGCGACCTGGATTATAAAAAGGCTGCAGACCTTCTGGCCCAGAGAGGCGCTTTTGCAGTGGCCAAATCTTATCTGGAAGGCTGCGGAATGAGTGAAGATGAAATAAAAAAACAGATTCAAGCTTCCTCTGCTTCTGGGGCTTCTGGAGCTTCTGTGGCATCGGCTTCTTCGGCATCTTCGTCTGGAAGGGATGGAGCAGGTGGTGTTGCAGGTAGTGCCGGTGTATCCCAAATGTCAGCTAATGGCAATCATGCAGAAAACAGCGGGGCTGATGAGGATGAAGATTTTTCTGAAGCAAAACAAAATCAGGGAAACTACAGTCCATGTACAAAGCTCATAGAACTGGAAGCCTTTATTGATACAGTACTTTCCTGCCCGGACAAATCCGTTGCTTTTGATACAGAAACAACCGGGCTTAATTCCCATACTGCAGAGCTTGTAGGATTCAGCCTTTGCCGCCAGAGTGGAACTGCAATCTACGTTCCTGTAATTCTCCCGGGAGGAATGTTTGCCCCGGAGACCATCAGCAAAGAAGACTGCATTGCCCAGCTTTCTAGGATTCTTGATGACAAGGAAGCCACTTTGATTATGCACAACGGAAAATTTGATCTGGAAGTGCTTTATGCCAACGGTTACAAAAAGATTCCTGAATGCCACATTGCAGACACCATGGTTGCAGCCTGGCTTCTTAATCCAGATGCCCTGGGAAAATCCCCATACAGCCTGGAATATCTGGGCGAAACAAAGCTGGGACTTAAGGGCGTGGAATTTTCGGATATTGTTCCTAAGGGACAGACCTTTGCAGACCTTCCTTTGGAAACAGCATTCCCTTATGGAGCAGAAGATGCAGATTTTACCTGGCAGCTCTGGCAGAAATTTAACCCACGTCTTACAGCAAAAAATCTGGACGACCTTTATTACAACATGGAAATGCAGGTGCTCCCTATCCTTACCCAGATGGAAATTACAGGAATCCACCTGGATAAGCAGGCACTGGCAGAATATTCCATTGATCTGGCAGGTCTCATCGATTCTACCCAAAAGAAAATCTATGAACATGTAGGCGACGAATTTAATATTTCCACAACAAAACAGCCTCAGACTGTGCTTTTTGAAGAAAGAGGACTTGTTCCAGGCAAAAAGACCAAGACCGGCTACAGTACAGACACTGCAGTTCTTGAAGAGCTTACCCAGCGTACCGACGATCCTGTTCCTGCAGCCATTCTGGAATACCGTTCTTACACAAAGCTTCAGTCCACTTATGTGGAACCGCTGCCTGCCCTGGCTGACTCAAAGGGAAGAATCCATACTTCTTTCCTCCAGACAGGAACCGCCACAGGACGACTTTCAAGCCGAGACCCTAACCTGCAGAATATTCCTGTAAGGGACGAAAACGGCCGCAAAATCAGAAGCGCATTTACTGCAGTTCCGGGAACAGTGCTTATTTCTGCCGACTATGCCCAGATTGAGCTTGTTGTACTGAGCCACCTGAGCGGAGACAAAAACTTAAGCAAGGCCTTTATTGAAGGAATAGACGTTCACCGTTCCACCGCAGCCCTCATTTACGGTATCAAGCCCGAGGAAGTAACTCCAGAAATGAGGCGCTTTGCAAAAACAGTAAACTTTGGAGTAATGTACGGCATGGGAGCATTCAGTCTGGCCAAGGATCTGGGAATTTCAAGAACAGAAGCCCAGAACTTTATGAACCAGTACTTTGCCACCTATGCAGACGTTAACCGCTACCTTACCCAGGTAATAGAAGACTGTCAGCAAAACGGCTATGTAGAAACCATCATGAACCGCCGTCGCTACATTCCGGCCATAAACAGCAAAAACAAGCTGGAACAGGCAGGAGCCCAGCGCATTGCAAGAAACACTCCTATCCAGGGAAGTGCCGCAGATATAGTAAAGCAGGCCATGATAGC
>JAZQNJ010000084.1:0-5079 GCA_045627285.1 Treponema sp.
TGAAATCATAAAAGAATCAAGCGGGAAACATTTTGATCCTCAGCTGGCTGAGGTGTTTGTAAATCACCGTTCAGAGCTGGAAATGATTTCTGAAACATACAAGGATTAAAACACAAACAGCGGTAGTTTCGACAGGCTCAACCACTACAGCAACACAATTTATGGACATAAAGAGATTCCCGTGTCGGAGCACGGGAATGACAGGGTGTGACAGCACGAGAATGCCAGGTTGTGTCGGCACGGGAATGACAGATTGTGTTGGCACGGGAATGACAGGGTGTGTCGGAGCACGGGAATGACAGATTGTGTTGGCACGAGAATGCCAGGGTATGACGGCACGAGAATGACAGGTTGTGTCGGCACGAGAATGCCAGCTTTAGAGATTCTCGTGTCGCCGTTCAGTATAGTGTGATTTACGTCTGTGTATTAACTAGCGTAAATCCGCAGTGCGAATCCAGTCCTGGTCAGTGTATGTTCGGTTTTCGCCGCCCATTGACCAGATGAAAGTGTAATTTCTTGTACCGAATCCAGAATGTACTGACCATGAAGGGTTGATTACAGCTTCTTCGTTGTGCATGATCATGTGGCGAGTTTCCTGTGGTTCACCCATGATATGGAATACGATGTCATCTTCAGGGAAGTCGAAGTAGAAGTAAACTTCCATGCGGCGTTCGTGTGTGTGAGCTGGCATTGTGTTCCAAGCCGATCCCTTTTCAAGATGTGTCATACCCATCGAAAGCTGACATGTTTCGAGAACATCCGGATGAATGTACTGATTGATTGTACGGTCATTGATTTCTTCCATTGTTCCCAGGTGTACGTGATTTGCCTGCTCGTATGTAATTACACGGCTTGGATATGTGCAGTGAGCTGGTGTTGAGTTCATATAGAACTTAGCAGGATTCTTTGAATCTTTTGATTCGAGAGTAACATCCTTTGTACCAGCACCGAGGTAAAGTGCATCGTAGTGTTTTACTTCGTATGTAACGCCATCTGCTACTACTACACCATCTCCACCAATATTAATCATACCAAGTTCGCGGCGTTGCAGGAAATAATCTACACCAAAGTCTTTCATGGCATCGATGTTTTTGTCCAACTTAAGTTTTTTGGAAACCGGCATTGCTCCCAGTGTTACGATACGGTCAATATGACTGTATACGGCACTTACATCGTCCTTGATGAAGATATTAGAAATAAGAAATTCCTTGCGAATTTCATCTGTTGTCATTCTTTTGAATGGTTCTTTTCCTGTTGAATAACGGATATCCATTTGAGTTCTCCTGAATTTTTATTTTTTTTCTGATGTAAAAGCTTCTTTAAAAGATTTTCCGAAAGCTGTAGCCTGCTTTCCGATTTCCTTACCAGCTTCGGCTGCCTTACTGCCAACTTCTTTACCTACTTCTGCGGCTTTTTTGCTGGCATTTCCTACAGCCTCACCTGCCTTTTCTGCAGCTTCTGTTGATTCTGATGCTTTTTTTACTGATTTTTTTGTCTTGTCAACAGATTCGTCTACAGCTTTTTTGGTACTTTTAGCTGCCTTTTTTGTATCGTTTGATACCTGTTCTAATGCTTCATCAAGAGGATTATCCTGTTTTCCAGAAGCAAATAATGGAACAGCAGTAAGTGAAATTACTGCTGCAATTAATAAAAGTGATTTTTTCATAGTTCTTATATTTTACTCCTATAATTGATTTGATTCCACATAATTATTGTAATTCTACCAGATCTGCCAGTACATAATTGTGCATTATGCCGTCTTCCAGTTCTGTCACTGTATAAGCCCCAGTAACTTCTATAATCTGCTCTGCGGCAGGTTCTTTACCGGCAAAATCATATTTAAATTCCAGCCCTTGCTGACAGCAGGCCAGGGCATCTTTTACGATTACTGCGTAAGCATACTGTCCGTCTGGACCATTTACCTTCAGGAAGTTTCCTTTCATTCTGAAGATTTTTCCATCATAAGATTCTGGTTCCAGCATAAGATTAAAAACAGTTGCATAGACCATGTTCGGATTCATTTTTGTAAGATCGAAGTCCATTATTTTTCCTGTAGAAGGATCTTTTACATTTACGAAACTGCTTTCTTCCTCATGAATTTTCTGAAGGGCGGCTCCTTTCTGTGCATCAAGGACTGGCTGTTTCTTACTGCAGCCCGTGAACAAACAAAGGAAAGCAAGAGCGATTGTAACTGCGCCGAAGGCGTCCTGCAAGGATGAAGCGAAAGCGGAACAGTGAAAAGCGCGACGGCAAAGACTTTTGCCGGCTTGCCCGATTAATGAAAATCTCATCTGAATTTTCCTGCAATGCAAAATACAATAAAAACAAAAAGATTAGAAGCAACAATTGTTGAACCTGTAGGAGTCCCAAAAAGAATTGAAATTAAAATTCCAGAGGAGGCACAGATAACTGACAGGATTGCACTGCACACTGTTACCTTGAAAAAGCTTTTAAATACCCTCATGGCTGACAGGGCCGGGAAGATTACAAGGGCACTGATAAGAAGAGAGCCCACAAGATTCATTGCAAGGACTATGATTACTGCAATAATTACGGCAATTACAAGATTATAGGTATCTGCGTGGGTGCCAATGGCTTTTGCAAAACTTTCATCAAAAGTAACTGCGAAAATCTTGTTGTAAAAAACTATGAAGGCAGCGATTACTGCAACAGAAAGCACTGAACAGAGGATTACCTGAGATTTTTCCAGTGTAAGTATGGATGTAGAGCCAAACAGGGTGCTGCACACGTCCCCTGAAACATTGCCACCGGCCGAGAAAATGTTCATCAGAAGGTATCCCATGGCAAGTGAGCCGACGCTGATCATGGCAATAGATGCATCGCCGTGAATTTTTGCATTTTTTCCTGTTCTGAGGAGAAGGACTGCTGCAAGAATTGTAAGGGGAAGAACGATGTAAATGTTATTTTCGGTGGTAAAGCCAAGAACGGAAGCAACAGCCATTGCCCCAAAAGCTACGTGACTGAGTCCGTCACCAATAAAGCTGAATCGCTTGAGGACAAGTGTTACACCAAGAAGTGATGAACAGAGAGAAATAAGGACACAGACAATAAAGGCGTAGCGGACGAAGGATAAACTAAAGTATTGAATTAACTGGTCTAACATACATCTTCCTGATTTGTCCTGCACAGTCCGGACAGCTTGTATAGTGAACGAATTCTTCTTTTGTGCCGAAGAATATATCCTGGCCGATGTGAAGAACGTGACTTGCATATTTTAATGCTGCTTCCACATCATGGCTGATCATAATGATTGTAATTCCTGAATCATTTAAATCTTCAATTAGCGAATACATTTCTTCTGTAACCGCAGGATCAAGTCCTGTAACAGGTTCATCGAGAAGAAGCATTTTTTGTGTGGCACAAAGAGCCCGGGCAAGAAGTACCCTCTGCTGCTGTCCACCGGAAAGCTCTCGGTAGCAGCGGTTTTTAAGGTCCATGATTCCCATTTTTTCCATATTCTGGAGAGCAAGTAGTTTTTCTTCTTTGTTGTAAAATGGCCTGATTCCACATCGGCTCTGGCATCCGCTTAAGACAATTTCCTGAACGCTGGCAGGAAAATCTTTCTGTACAAGAGTCTGCTGAGGCAAGTAGCCGATTTCATCTGCCAAAAGTCCGTCACCTGTTTTTATGGAGCCGGCCAGGGGCTTATTGAGACGAAGGATTGCCTTCATAAGAGTGGATTTTCCGGATCCGTTTTCGCCAAGAATTGTAAGATAGTCACCTGAGCTTACCGTAAAAGATAAATCTTTGATGATTATTTTTGAGTCGTATCCAAGTCTAAGATTCTGACAAATTAACTGTGGCATATATTATTTTTCCAGAGCCATAGTACCATAATTTTTAAGTTTGTTTAAGTTTTCCTGCATAACAGAAATGTATGTTGTGCCGCTTTCTGCCTGTTTAAGAGTTACAGCCTGCATGGAATCCATTGTAATAATACTGCACTTAAGGCCGCTTCCTGAAATTACAGTACGGGCAAGCTTTTTATCTGAACTTTCTGTAACAAATACCGCTGGTACAGAAAGCTGCTTTACTTTTTCTATAAGGAAGTTAAGTGTTTCAAAACTGGCTTCTGTTTCTGCGAAGCAACCTGAAAAAGCTGCATAATAATTTAAGTTCAGGTCGTCAATAAAATATCTGAATGGATAGCGGTCACAGAAAACAAGTGTTGTTCTGCCTGATGCCATAAGTTCCAGGGAAGTTTCCAGCATTTCTTTTTGTAAACCTTCCAGGCGGCTATTATATAAAACAAGATTTTCTGCATATATACCTGCATTTTCAAAATCAAGAACTTCAAGAGCTTCCGCAATTTTTGATGTAACTATAAGGGCATTTGCAGGTGACAGCCACAGGTGTTCATCATATTCAGGCTGCTGTTCAGTCTGCCGGGATTTATCAGAGTCGTGAGATTCGTTTTGTGAATCCTGCATTCCTTCCACAATCTCTTCTTCAACAACATTTTCCTTAAGAACATCCATAACATTAATAACAATCATATCAGGATTAAGTCGGCCAGAAAGAGCTTTTGTTACCCAGCCATCAGATTCGCCGCCTGTATAAATAAATATGTCTGCCGTTTTTATTTTTAAAATGTCTGCAGCTGATGGCTGAAATGAATGCAGATCTGTTCCATTATTTACAAGAAGATGAAGCTCTGCACTTTCTGAACTGCCTATAACCTCTTTTGCCCAGTCATATTCCGGAAAAATTGATGCTACGACAGAAAGTTTTTTGCCAGCCGTGCCGTCAGTTTTTTTGGGGCAGCCTGTAAATACTAATGATAAAAAAGCTGCAAGAATAAATGTCAGCCCAAATGATTTTTTCATAAAAGTTCCTTCACAATTAAGTTAGTTAAATAATGACATTATCGTCAATAAAAAAACAGCCCCCAAAAAAGGAGCTGTGTATGATGAGATTACTGAAAAAGTGTCATTCCCGTGCTTGAGCACACTCGTTTTCGTGCTCACTTTGACACGGGAATCTCTTTTTGTAAATTGTTGTATTACAAAGAGGGAGATTATCGGGTCAAGCCCGATAATGACATTTCCGGGACTTTTT
>JAZQNJ010000085.1:0-55068 GCA_045627285.1 Treponema sp.
GCCGCAGTAGCTCAGTTGGTAGAGCGCCGGACTGAAAATCCGTATGTCGTTGGTCCGATTCCAACCTGTGGCAAAGCTTCTGAGAAATCAGAAGCTTTTTTTTTTGCTTTTTTCAAGTGTAGGGGAAAGGCTTCCCCTGGCTCACACTTCATTGTTCGCCACCCCTTCCTGCGGGCTCAAACGCCGCCCGCAACGCCTGCTTAAATTTCTGTGCAGGTTGTAAACTTGCTGATCTTAGGTTATTATTTAAGAAGCACTTTGGAGGTGTTTTATGAAAATGATTAAAAAGGCAGTAGTTTTTGCAGCTGCTGTATTTATGGCATCATCTGTATTTGCCGTAAAAATTGACTGGAGCAGCATTGCAGCAATCAGTGAAGAATTTGATGCAAAAGTTAAAACTGTTAATGAAGGAATGGATGATTTTGCAAAACAGCTTTCTGTGGCTGTACCACAGGCAGCAACTCAGCAGAATGTATGGGCTGACGCTTATATTGGAAAAGCTTTCCCATCTGTACCTCCTCACGTAGGTGGTGGTTTTAACCTTGGTCTTACACACATTGATACAACAGGTATTGCAAGTGCTGCAAAGGCTCTTAATATCGATAACGTTGAAAACAGTTATTACTTTCCTACTTTTACTGCTGACATTCGTATCGGTGGAATCCTTCTTCCATTTGACTTTGACATTGCTGTAATGAAGACTGGAAAAATCTCAACAGATAAAATCCCAGGTGCTAACCTTGATGTTGACTTCCTTACAGTTGGAGCAGACTTCCGTTATGCAGTAATTGATGGTGGTCTTGTAATGCCAAAACTTTCTGTTGGTATGGGTTACTTCTATAACCAGGGGTCTTTTGGTTGTGACTCCAACTACGCAAAAGCAAATGTTGATTACAAAATTCATACAATGTATGCTCAGGTTCAGCTTTCTAAACAGATTCTTATGTTAACACCATTTGTAGGTTTAAGAGGTCTTGTTTCTAAACACGAAAATGACTGGTCTTGGGATATCAAAGATCAGACAGCTGTGGAAGCAATGACACTTGTCGGTAAGCCAACAGGTGGTGCAGGTTCTGTAAAGTCTGATCTCTTTGACTTTAATGCCGTTCAGCCTCAGATTTACGCAGGTCTTGGTGTAAGTTTCCTTCTTCTCGATTTTAACCTCAGTGTTACAGCTGACCTTCGCAATATGCAGGATAAAGGACTCTGGTCTGGAGCTGCAAGCTTAAGACTTTCTCTGTAGTTAAATCTTTAAGTTAAAATAAAAGCTGTTCTGTAAGTAAAACTTATGGAACAGCTTTTTTTTTATGTCTTAACCATCAATTGATATAAAACAGAAAGTGTGTCATAATAACACACATGAGTATAAAAATTGTCTTTGCCGGTGGTGGAACCGGTGGTCACATATATCCAGGACTTGCTATTGCTGATGAACTGAGGACCATTGCAGAAAGTCATAATACAGAAATTGAATTGTACTGGTTTGGAAACAGTAGTGGAATGGACAGTAATATTGTTCAAAAGTCAGGAAGCATAGAGCATTTTTGTGGTATTCCTTCTGGAAAATTACGCCGTTATTTTTCAATTCAAAATTTTTTAGATATATTCAAAATTGCTGGCGGTTTTTTTGTTTCTTTTTTTAAGCTCCTTTCTATACGACCTGCTGTTTTATTTTCGAAAGGGGGCTTTGTTTCTGTTCCTCCGTGTCTTGCAGCCCGGCTGCTTGGAATTCCAGTTTTTACTCACGAGTGTGATTTTACTCCCGGTCTTGCTACTAAATTAAACAGCCGGTTCGCTTCAAAAATTCTTGTCTCTTATGAAGAAACAAAAAAATTTTTTTCATCTTCTAAACAAGACAAAATCGTTGTTACAGGAAATCCTATTCGCCCTGTGTTTTATGCTGCAGATGGTCAAAAAGGAAGAAATTTTCTTTTTTCAGGAAAGAATGTTGACTTGAATAAGCCCGTGCTTCTTGTACTTGGTGGAAGTCTTGGAGCTCATCAGCTTAATGCACTGATAGTGGAAAATCTTGACTGGCTCTGCCAGAGATTTACAGTTGTTCATCAGTGCGGTGCCAGGGATGAGGAGTTTGTTCCTTCTGCCAATGAAAGTTATTTTCCATATCCCTTTATTTATTCTGAAATGCCTGATGTTATTGCATGTGCGGACCTAATTGTTTCCAGGGCCGGTGCAAATTCCATCTGGGAATGTTCTGTTACAGGAAAGCCTATGATTCTTGTACCTTTATGTGGAAGCGGTACTAGAGGAGATCAGGTTGATAATGCAAAATTCTTTGAAAGTCAGGGGGCCGCTTCGGTTCTTCTTGGAGATGACGCTGACTCAAATAATCTTAAATCATCACTGGAAAAACTCCTTGAACCATCGAGACGGATAGAAATGGCCAAAGCCAGCCTTAAACTTTCTCAGCGAAAACGGCCTGCGTTGACTATTGCAGAATTAATTTTTGAAAAAATAGAAGGAAAAAAATAGTGTCTCTTGATTTTTTTGATGTAATATTTATTGTGATTTTCTTGTTTTTTGGCATCATGGGATTTATACATGGTTTTGTTGATGAATTGTTTGGCAAAATTTCTTATGTCATATCAATTTTTTCGGCTTTTTACTTCCATGGAATGCTTAGTCCTTTTGTATTAAAAACTATTAACAATGAGACCGCTGCTACAATCTGTGCATTTGTGTTAATTTTCATTGTAACCTTTCTTATAGTAAAAATCATTCAGGTTATTATTTCTAAAATATTTGAAGGGGATATTCTTAAAGGACTTGATCGAGGATTAGGATTGCTTTTTGGTGTTGTTGAAGGACTTTTGATAATTTCTACAGTTTTGATTGTACTTTTTGGACAACCATGGTTTCCTGTTGAAAAGCTTTTTGAAAAGAGCCAGATAGCAGCTGTACTTCTTCCCTGTCTTCAATCTTCAATTGATTCCTTCAGAGGATTATTTGCATAATGTTTGATAATCTTCTTTTTCAGAATGCTTCAGCTTTTCTCATTGCTGATATAAACAATAACAGACTTCCTTCCGCAATGCTTTTTGCCGGACCTGAAGCATCAGGAAAACTGACTTGTGCTTTGGAACTTGCCAGAGTTCTCTCTTGTACTGGTGATGGAACATACGAAAAAGGACACTGGCTTTGTCAGTGTAATTCCTGCAGACATACAAAGGAATTATCATCTACTAATTTAATTCTTACAGGATCAAGAGACTGTACTCTTGAGATTCTTGCTGCAAAACGAACTTTACTTTATGCAGGAGCCAATAATTCATCCTGGATGAATGCTGCAAGATATCTTTTTGTCAGGTCTGTAAGAAAGTTAACCTTACGTTTTAGTCAGATTTTGTGGGAAGATGATCCAAAACTTTCGAAGGTTGCTTCCCTTATAGAAGAAATTGATGAAGAACTGGAAAAGCTGGATATTGGAAAAGAGCTTCCTGAAAACAGTCAGCTTGAAGAAATCTGCAATAAGGTACTGAAAGCATCCGAAAAGCTGGAAGCCGGATTTATGTACGACTCCATTCCTATTGAGCATATACGCAAGGCTTCATTCTGGGCTCATATGAAGGCTGGTGATGGCAAAAAAGTTCTTATTTTCGAAAATGTAGAAAAAATGAATGATTCAAGCCGAAATGCTCTTTTAAAGATTCTTGAAGAACCGCCTCAGGACGTAGTTTTTATTTTAACAACTACACGAAGAGGTGCTGTCATGCCTACGATTTTAAGCCGTGTACGAACATACAATTTTATTGAAAGAACAGCCGAACAACAAAGGACTGTTATTTCCCGAGTTTTTCATAAAGAAACTGAGGTCTCTTCAATTACACAGTATCTTCAAGAATTTCTTCCTGTAACACCAGCTGAAGTAAAAAAGCAGGCTAACGTTTTCTGGACCGGAATTGAAAGCGGACATTTGCTTCAGATTGGAGACATAGTTTCTGAATGTGGAAGTTTTGAGCCAAGACAGCTTTTTACCATTTTTTTACGAGAACTCACTGAAGCACAAAAAGCAGAGGTGGCAAACAGAACATCCTCAGCGGGACTTCGTTATTTTGAACTTGAACAGAAAAATCTCCAGTCGATTATGGAGTGCTATAACAGCGTTTTTATTTATAATCAGAAAATTCAGGCTGCTTTGGAGAATCTCTACAGGGAATTGGCCTCAAATAAAAGACTTTTTGGAAGGTAAAATATGGAATTTTCCAACAGAGTTTATGAAAAGCTTTCGAAACTTTCTGATAGCCAGATTGCTTCTCTTGTAGGGGAATTAAGTGCCCAGCATGATATGCTTAATTCCATAATACAGTCAATTTCTACAGGGCTTATTACAGTAAATAAAGAGTTTAGAATCCTGCAGATAAATAAGGCCGCAGAAAGGCTTATTCCATTCAATATTTTTCCTTCAGATGTAAAGGATGATAATGCCAGGATTTTTGAACTTATTAACGATACAGAGATTTCTGAGTTTATAAAAGAATGTCTTGAAAACAATAAATCTAACATTTCTGAGCAATTTACTCTTCAGACCAGCGGCGGGACCATAAGATTTATAGAAATTTCTATTTCTGCACTTGTTCAAAATGATGAAATTACAGGAAGCATTATTGCTATAGATGATATAACTGAAAAGAAAAATCAGGAAATTCTTCTTCACCGTACAGAAAAGCTGGCTGGCCTGACAAATATTGCAGCGAATGTTGCTCATGAAATTAAAAATCCCCTGGGGGCAATCAGTATCCATATTCAGCTTCTTCAAAAAGCAATCAGAAAAAAGAGAGAAAGTGATGGATTATTGCCTGATGAAAAGTATACAGAAAACTATCTTGATGTGGTAAATCTCGAAATTGACAGATTAAACAAGATTGTTGTTGATTTTCTTATGGCAGTTAGACCAATTAAAGCTGAATTTTCACTTGTTAGACCTGATAAGATTGTAAACGAGCTTATTGGTTTTATTACACCGGAGTTTTCAGAAAAGAAAATAAAGATCGTAACTGATTTATGTGACAGTTGTCCGAAACTGCTTATTGACGAAAAACTTTTTAGAGAAATTATTGTAAATCTGGCACAAAACAGCCTTGCTGCTATTGAAGAAAAGTTTTCAGGCAGAAAAAAATCCAATGCTTTTGAAGAAGTTGTTTACGGCAGAATAGAAATTAAGACTTGTGTAAAAGATGACAAATATTATCTGAGTTTTAAGGATAATGGAGCTGGTATGACTGAAGAAGTTAAAGCCAGAGTTTTTGAACCTTATTACACTACAAAAGTTAATGGCACTGGACTTGGTATGGCCATGGTTTACAAAATCATTAAAGAATTTTCCGGAGATATTTCATTCACCTCGGAAGCTGGAGAAGGGACTGAATTTATACTTACATTGCCAGTTCCTCAAATTACACAAAAACTTCTTACTAATGGAAATTAATTATGAAATTTACACTTCTTGTTATAGATGATGAAAAAAATATTCGCGAAGGCCTGGCTGCTGATTTTGAAATGGATGGTTATAATGTTAAGCTTGCTGCAACAGGACAGGAGGGATTGGATTTACTTGCAAAAGGGGACATCGATCTTGTAATTACAGACCTTCGGATGCCAGGAATTTCCGGAGAAGAAGTATTAAAAAAGATAACAGCAGAGCTTCCGGGTATTCCTGTCATTGTGTTGACAGGACATGGTTCAATTGATGCAGCAGTTTCAGCCATGCAGAATGGAGCTTATGATTTTTTAACAAAGCCTCTTAATCTTAATCATCTGGAGCTTGTAGTAAAGAGGGCCTTAAAAGGAAGGGAACTTAGTCTTAAGCATCAGGAACTGTTAACCCAGACAGAAAAAAATCAGTCTATAAATTCTCTTGTGGGAAAGAGTCCTGCCATGCAGAAAGTTCAACTTCTGGTGAACAAAGTTGCGGATTCTAAAATCAGTGTTCTCATAACCGGCGAAAGTGGCGTTGGAAAAGAAGTGGTGGCAGACGCAATTCACAATTCGTCTATCAGAAAAGATAAGCCATTTATTAAAGTACACTGTGCAGCTCTAAGCGAATCTCTCCTGGAAAGTGAACTTTTTGGTCATGAGAAGGGAGCTTTTACAGGTGCAGAAAATCTTCATAAAGGAAAATTTGAACTTGCTCATGGTGGAACCATATTTCTTGATGAAATTGGAGAAATCAATCAGAGCATTCAAGTAAAACTTTTGCGTGTCCTTCAGGAAAAAAAGTTTGAGCGTGTTGGTGGGGAAGAAACTATTGAAGTTGACGTTAGAGTTGTTGCAGCCACTAATAAGGATTTACAGAAGGAAGTTCAGGAAGGTCGTTTTAGAGAAGATTTGTATTTCAGACTAAAAGGAATTGAAATCAAGGTTCCACCTTTGCGGGAGCGTAAAGATGACATTCCTTTGCTCATAAATAAATTTTTGGAGACCTTTAATAAGGAAAATAATAAAGATGTAAAAGGTCTTTCTTCAGCTGCAAAAAATATTTTTTTCGCATATGACTGGCCGGGAAACATTCGAGAACTTCAACATTGTATTGAAAGTGGTGTAGTTATGAGCAGTGGTAATTATATTGAAGTTGAAGATCTTACAATTTCTGCTTCTGAGTCCGTATCTACTGATGAGATAAAAATTCCTATTGGAACAAGCCTTGAAGAAGTTGAAAAAATTGTAATTCTTCAAACTCTGCAAGCAAACAAAGGAAATAAAAGCCGTACTTCAGATGTTCTTAAAATTGGACGAAAAACACTTCACAGAAAACTGAATGAATATGGAATCTTCTGTGAAGCAGAAGGGGAAAATTGTTGATTTTTTATAAAATCTGCTTATTTTTCCAGAAACCAGGCTTCAATTATTTTCCAGGCTTCCATAATCTGAATAGTTTTTTCTTTTGTAATTTTTCTCATTACTTCATTATCCGCATTTCTGTCTGGATGAAATCTCATTAATTTCTTATGGTATTGTTTTTTCGCCTCGTCGTAGTCCATATCTTCTGATATAGATACAGATGTACAGGCATTTTTAACGTCCAAAGGAGCATATTTTATAAGTTTTTGATTTGTTACCACTATACAATCTTTAGAATGATTGTTAATGTGTATACAATTGTGTACACATTTGATTGAATTTAAGGGGTCGCTTGACTTGTTTTCTACGATTTGAGCTTTTGGTGTATATTTTTTTATACTACCTTTATTGTTTTCTGATTGTTCAGTTGCTTTTTCATTTTTATTTCTTTCAGTGTCATTCTGATTTGAAAAAAAATTGCCGGACTCTATTGCATCACTGAGCAGCTCTCCCAGTTTATCGTACATAGAATCCGGCATCTTTAATGTTTTCCAGAATTTTTTATTAAATAATTGTTCCAGAAGGGATTACTGCACCCTTTCTAATAACAATAATTCCGTCTGCACTGTAGAACATTCCATGGTCACCATCTTCATAAGTTTTTCCACTTACGTTGATCTGAACATTGTCACCAATGGCTGCATTTTTATCGATAATAGTGGCTTTAATTTTGCAGTTTTTACCGATACCGATGTTTGGTTTGCCGTTTTTTGTGTTTTCAGTCTTTTCTTCGTCAGTTTCGTAGTAATCAGCACCCATTGTGATTACGCCGTCCAGTTCAGTATCACTTTCAATAATAGAACGTACACCGACTACAGAGCGTTTTAAGGTAGCTTTTGTAATTACACAACCTTCAGAAGTGAGAGAATTTTCGATTGAGGCTCCATTGATTTTTGATGGAGGAAGGTTTCGCATATGTGTATAAATTGGATCTTCAACATCATAGAAGTTGAATTTTGGGTTGTATCCTGTTAAATCCAGAGTTGCCTCATAGAATGAGCGGATTGTACCGATATCTTCCCAATAACCATCAAAGATGTATGAATTAACCTTTTTGCTTCCGATCGATTTTGGGATGATTTCTTTACCAAAGTCTGTAAATTTATTGTTTAATGCTTCTTCCATTGCTTCTGCATTGAAGATATAAATACCCATTGAGGCTAGATATTCTTTTTCTGCAGGCAGATCGCCTCTTGCATTTTCTGGAATTTTCCAGTCAGAGATGTCTTTGTCTGGAGCAGGTTTTTCCTGGAAAGCAGTGATTTTATGATTTTTATCAATCTGCATGATTCCAAAGCCTGATGCATCATGACGGTTAACGGCAGTTGTGGCAATTGTAATGTCCGCACCGCTTTCAATGTGACTGTCCATAAAACTCTTAAGGTTCATGCGGTATAACTGGTCACCTGAAAGGATGATGTAATGGGTTGGATTCTGAGACTTAAAGTGAACCATATTTTTGCGTACGGCATCTGCAGTTCCTTCAAACCAGCCGTCGTGTTCCAATGTCTGTTCGGCAGCAAGGATTTCTACGAAGCCTCCCGAAAAGTGATCGAAATTGTACGAATTTGTAATGTGGTGGTGAAGGGAGGCACTATTGAACTGAGTTAAAAGATAAATTTTTCTGTAGCCTGAATTAATACAGTTGGAGATTGGAATATCAACAATTCTGTATTTCCCACCAAAAGGAACTGCTGGTTTTGAGCGTTCTTTTGTGAGCGGATAAAGGCGTGTTCCTTTTCCTCCTCCGAGAATGATTGCAATAACACGTGGATTCTTTGTTGATGTACTCATAGATTCTCCTGAAAGCTAAAAAGTTAGTTTATGTTACTTAATTATAAATCCACATTTCTCACTTTTCAAACAAAAACTAATTATTGTTGAGAAGTTCTTTAAAATCATCCTGAGGCATAGGTTTAGCATAGAAGAACCCCTGAACAATGTCGCATCCCATTTTTCGTAGAAGATCTGACTGTTCCTTATCTTCAACACCTTCTGCTACAGTTGTCATTTCCAGCTCTTTTGCCATATTGATTACGGAGTTGATGATGATGTGTTCTTTTTGTGTATCTTTCTGAGTATTAAGGAATTCCTTGTCTAGCTTGAGAACGTTTGCCGGAATATCTTTTAAAAGCCCAAGTGAAGAAAAACCTGATCCAAAATCATCTACCGAGATTGAAAAACCTGCATTTTTGATATCATTCATAGCTTTAAGAAGTCTTTCTTTGTTATCCATCATCAGGCTTTCTGTAAGTTCAATTTCGATTTTTGATGGAGCGATTTCGTATTTTGCCGCAATTTCCTTGTAGATTTTTGCGACATTTGGGTTATAGAGCTGGACCCTGGAAAGATTGCAGCTGATTGTAAGCGATTGTTTTTCATTTTTATCAGCCTGTGCTTTATTCCATTTGTCCAGGAACTGACATACATTTTCGAATACAAGAAGGTCAATTTTTTCGATAAATCCGTTTTTTTCAAAGAGCGGGATAAAATATGAAGGTGTTAAAATGCCTCTTTTTTTGTGGTTCCAGCGAACAAGTGCCTCTGCTCCGATAATTTTTCCTGTATTGAACTGGAATTTTGGCTGATAATAAACGAGGAATTCATTTTCCGACAAGGCCCTTTCCATGTCAAAGATAATGTCTTTTTCTCTGGCGGAGCTGTTTTCCATTTCTGATGAAAAAAGAAATATTCTCTTAGGGTTGAAGCTTGTTTTTCCTGCTTTACGGGCAGAATCAGCCTTGTCCATCATTACTTCAATGCTTTCCAGAGTGTTTTTGATTTCAAATACGCCTACAGAAAATTCGAGCTTAAAATGATCTGGAAGCATTGCCTTAATTTCATCTGGGACAGTAGTAATATTTACCACGATATCCTCAATTACTGGAAGAAAGCTTGCCTGAAGAAGTATTGAAAAATTGTCGTTGTAATTACGGCAGATTAATGTTCCTTCCGGAGCTACAGTCTTAAAATGCTGGCCAAGTTTAGCAATAATCTGATGCCCTTTTTTCTGGCCGAAAGCTTCTGTTATGTAACGGTAGGAATTAATATCCATTGATACAATAGAATATTGAGATGGTTTTGCAGTGGCCAGTATTTTTTCGGCATCACTGATGAATTTTCTGGTAGTAGCCAAACCAGAAAGCTCGTCTTTAAGCAGAAGATTATTAAGCTTGTTTTTATAAACAATGAATAGGACTGCAAAAAGGAGGGAGAAAGAAGCAAAGGCAGTGAAGATAATCAATTCCATATTTCAAATATAATCCTGTTTTTTAAATAAGTATTTAATCTATATTTTTAATTATAACATACTTTTATGAAATAAATAATGAATAAAATATAAATTTTCAGTGGTAATTTTAACTGAATTTTTATTTTGGGGTAGAGGAAACGTAATAAAATTTCTAAACCCGAAAAATTCTATGCCGATAATCACAATGTATCTTACTAAATCAAAAACATGGAGAAATTATGATTAGAGGATGGTATATTGGTTCCAGCGGCATGAATGCACAGCAGAATCGTCTGGATGCAATTTCGAATAACCTGGCAAATGTTGATACTGCCGGTTATAAAAGAGACATTTCAGTAAGCAAATCATTTCCTGAATTGCTTTTGAGAAGAACACAGGCTGACGGAGTTTACAAGACAGAAATCGGGTCCGGTGATGTGGCTCCTGTCATTGGAAAACTTGGCCTTGGTGTAGAAACAAACGAAAACTTTACTGAATTTGAACAGGGGTCATTTAAGGCTACAAGTTCAGCTACAGATCTGGCTCTTGCTGGTGAAGGGTTCTTTTCTGTAGAAACTCCAAATGGTGAACGTTATACAAGAAATGGAAACTTTCTTCTTGGAAAAGAAGGAATTCTTGAAACAAAGGATGGCTATCCGCTTATGGGTGAAAATGGATACATCCATGTTGATGATGATAAATTTATGATTAATGAAGACGGCATGATTTATTCCAAAGAAGGAGATTTTATTGATCGCGTTAAGGTAGTTCGTTTTGACAATGAACGCTACCTCAAAAAAATGGGTAATAGTCTCTGGTCCTCAAATGAAATTTCCGGTGAAGCTTTTATTGCAGAAGGAAAAGAAAGACCAAAGATGATGCAGGGCTATATGGAAACAAGCAACGTAAATGTTGTTAATGAAATGGTAAAAATGATTGAAGTAAACCGTGCGTATGAGGCAAACCAGAAGACAATTCAGAGTGAAGACAGCATGATGAGTACCTTATGGACAAAGGTTGCTGTAGCACGATAAGAGAGGGGAAATTATAAATGGTAAGAAGTTTATGGACAGCAGCAACAGGTATGAACGGACAGCAGTCTAACCTGGATGCAATTTCAAATAATCTTTCAAACGTAAATACAACAGGTTTTAAACAGCAGCGTGTTGAATTTGAAGATCTCATGTATCAGAACGTAAAGCTTGCAGGAACTCCTGCTACTGAGGATACAGTTACTCCTGTTGGGGTACAGCAGGGGGCAGGTGTTAAAATTGCTTCAACACAACGTATTTTTAGTCAGGGTTCATTGCAGAATACAGGAGTTGATACTGATATAGCTGTTGTTGGTGATGGTTTTTTCCGTGTTCAGCAGTACGACGGTAGTTATGCCTATACTCGTGATGGCTCGTTTAAAGTTGATTCAAATGGGCAGCTGGTTAATTCAAATGGTCTTCGGGTAATGCCGGAAGTAATTTTACCAGAGGGTTTTGATATTCATTCGCTGTCAATTGCTGATGACGGACGTGTTACCGTAAAAATATTTGGTCAGGATGATCCTATTGACGTCGCACAGATGGAACTTTACAGGTTTCCTAATAATGCAGGACTTGAAGGTGCCGGTGATAATCTTTACAAAGTAACAAATGCTTCTGGTGAACCAATTGCAGGACGTCCTGGATTTGAGGGTTTTGGCGTTACAAAACATAAATTTATTGAAATGTCCAATGTATCGGTTGTAAATGAAATGGTTTCAATGATTACAGCTCAGAGAGCATACGAATTTAACAGTAAAGCAATCCAGACATCAGATTCAATGCTGTCTACTGCAGTAAACCTTAAACGATAAAATATTTGAATAATTAAAAACATGGCTGTCTGAGGAGGTGGTAACATTTCTTCATAGACAGCCTTTTTTATGACTTTTAAGGTAAAGTGATTTTTTTGCGATGCCGATAATAAATATAAGAGGTTTTTTATGACAGTAGGCGGAATAAGTGCTATTACAAAAGGTCAGGGTGCCTTAACTGGTGCAAAAATTAATTCTGAAGCAGGTAAATTTAAGGAACTTGTACGGTCTGTTTACGGAGAAGCTTCTGGTATTGGAACTGGAGTAACCTCTTCTCAAGTTGTTCAGGAAGGTCGTTTAAACGGAGATTATGGAACAGGCTTTTCAGGAACATTTAAATCTGAAGCTGATAAAAAGTCTCTTCCTTCTGGTGCTGCTGCAAATCAGGCAAACCCTAATGTAAAGCAGGGGGTTATTGACAGAACTTCAAAGCTTTATGAAAAGTCTCTTGAAATGGAGTCATATATTGTAAAGATAATGGTAAGCCAGATGCGTAAAACTGTTATGAAAGCAGATTCGCAGAATGATTTTGCAACAAATATGTATGAAGATATGCTTTACGATGAATATGCAACTGCAATGACAAAAAACGCAGGTTTTGGTCTTGCCGATCAGATGTATCTTCAGCTTTCAAATAATGGTCTTAACGTAGAAGCTTAGTTTATAATTTATTTAAAATTTATACACACAATCGCACAGAAAATCCGATTCATCTGACTGATGAGTGACGAATATGACTGTGCGTTTTTCTTTTAAATTTAATTCCTTTATATAATTCATCAGCTTAAATTTTAATTTTGAATCAAGATTTCTGAATGGTTCATCAAGAAGAAGAATTTCAGAGGGAAAACTTATTGCCCGGCTTAGTGCTACTCTTTGTTTCTGGCCGCCGCTTAGAGATTTTACTTTTTGATCTTTTTCATTGGATAGTTCTGATATTTCAAGAATTTCATTTGTTTTTTCTATGGCGTCTTTTCTTTTGAGAGTATTAGAAAGTGGAATAAAAATATTGTTAAAACAGGTTTCATCCTCAAGAAGTCTTAAATCCTGCCAGCAGCATGAAGCATTTTTATACTTTATAATTATGCTGTTTAAAAGCGTGGTTTTTCCCCATCCGCTGGGAGCCTGAATCCCTGTTATTTTCCCTTCTGTGAATGAAATTGAAAATCTGTCAAAAACTATTTTCTCTTCGTATTTAACTGTTAATTCTTTGATTTCAATATCCATTTAATTATTCCTTCAATGGCGAAACTGACAATTACCATAATTATTGTTCCAGCGAAAATTGATGTTGTATCAAGTGATGTCAGGCTTTTAAATAGAAAGGATCCTGTTCCCCGTTTTGGATAGGACAAAACTTCTCCAGCAATTACAACTTTCCAGCAAGTTCCCCATAAAGAAACTGTTCCTGCCTTTATAAATGGAAATACCTCTGGGAAAAGGATATATTTAAATATCTGGTATTTTGTAAATTTGAAGGTTGCTGCCATTTCCAGTTGTTTTTTATTTGTTAATCCATTGAGCCAGCCTTCCATTGATGTTTCATATAAAATTGGAAAACTCATTAAAACTGCAGAAACTACAGGAATAGACGAAGAACTTAATGCAAAGTTTAAGAGAAGAATGACGGCAACTACCGGTGTAGATTTAACAATAGCAACCGGAAAAGACAGAAAATCTCTTAATAAAGAATTTTTTCCAGACAGATAACCTGTACCTATGCTTAGGAAAAGTGTTGTTAAAAATGCAGTTGCAATTCGTAAAAAGGTAAAAACACAATCAACTTTGAATTCATTGCTATTTATAATAAGGTATAGAATCTTATTTAACACTAGCTTTGGGGCTGGAATGATTACAGAGGAATTAACATACCTGCTGTACATTTCCCATAAAAAGAGGACTGCGGCGATTGATAAGGTTACGGTCAGAAGTTTTTTCAATCTGCGTAAAATCCTTTATCAGGAAATTTGTTTTCAGTAGTTTCAGGAGATTGTTCAATAAATAGTGAGAGAAGATCTTCCATAATTTTCCTGGAATCTGAGGCAGGAATCCATGTATAAGCACTGTTAGGAATTACTTTTACTGCCAGGTCTCTGGTTAATCCAAGTTTGTATTTTTCTGCAAATAGACCTGCCTGTTCAGGATTTTTTAAAGTATTATTCAAGGAATCATTATAATCAGCAATGAACTTTTTGATTTCTGAAGGATTATTTTTTAAGGCGTTTGTGTTGACAACAAGAACTGTCATTGGAAAATCTTTACCTTTTAGTTTTATATATTCATGACTTATGCTGAATTTTGGAAGAAGTTTGTTTTCTTCCCCGGCAGTGAATTTTTCCGCTGTAGAAGCCAGTGGTTCTGGAACAATTCCTGCGTCATATTTGTTTTCTGCTACCGACAATGCAATAGAAGGGCCTGGAGTGGTGTATTCAATCTGAATCATAGACTCCAGACCGTTCTTTTTTAGAAGCTCCGCTAGTACGTATTGAGGGGTTGCACCGGCTCCAGCACATAATATTTTTTTCCCCTTCAGGTCCTGAAGGCTGTGGATATTTGAGTCTGTAGAAATAACATAAAGGTTTCCCATCCCTGTAATTCCAAGAAGTTTGATTGTCCCTGAGGTGTTGTATATTTTTACCGCCATATTCGGGGGCAAAAAGCCTGCAGAAATTTCACCTTTCATGAGCTTTGGAATAAGTTGCTGGGGGGAAGGGAAAATTTCAAAATCGTATGTATTTTCTTCAAGCATAAAACTGCATGGAATACTTGAAGGACCTGCCAGTACTCCTATTTTGAGAGCAAAAAGGGGATACAAAAATAAAATAACACAAATCGAGGTAAAAAATTTCTTAAAACACTGCATTATAAATTATTTTTCTTCGTTAATAATATCTGTTACGCTGCATTTTGCTGGCATACCATTTTCATCTGTTTTTGAACCTGCATTAGCATACATTGTCAAAAGTCCTGCACCAAGTTTTGGATTAGTAATTACTGACGGACCTGCAATACAACCGCCCTCACAAGCCATAACTTCAATAAGGTTTGGAGTGTCGCTGTTTACTGGAATTGTTCCTGCATTCATTTGACCATAGGCAGACAGCTGTTTCATGCCGTTTTTATCAAGTCCGTTTATAACAGCCGGCCGCAAAATTGATTTGTCTTTCAGGCGGATCCGTACACTCTCTGCAACTCCACCGGTTTTTGCAAAATTACGTCCGCTGACAGTTGGTACATATTTTGCAATTTTTGCCATGTCAACAGGTGCTTTTGTAACATCTATTTCTTTTGCTTCAAAAAGCGCATTTACTTCATCAATTGAAAGAACGTAATCTACAATGTCTGTATCAAAGGCTTCTCTGCGTTTGGCAAGACAAGGACCAATAAATACTGTTATGCAATCCGGGTCTGTGGATTTTGCAAGTTCAGCAGTGTAAACCATTGGAGATTTTGTTTCTGAAATACATGGACTTAATTCAGGAACATGAATATTTACTGCACGAACATAAGCTGGACAACAGCTGGTTGTCATCATTTTGTCACCGCGCTTCATGCGTTCTTCAAATTCTGCAGCTTCCTTGTCGGCAGTAATGTCGGCACCGATGGCAACTTCCCATACACGGTTAAATCCAGCCTGTTCCAGAGAAGCTTCAAGCTGACCTGGCTTAGTTCCCTTAAACTGAGCACCGATTGCAGGAGCATACATGGCTACAACTCTGTCTCCAGCCATAATGTGCTTCACCACATCAAAAAGCTCAGATTTTCCCATCATGGCACTAAAAGGACAGTTTGACATGCATTTTCCGCAGAAAATACATTTTTCAAAGTCAATTGATTCTTTTCCGTCTGTACCTTTGCTGATAGCACCAACCGGGCAGGCTTCTTCACATGGCACAACCGTTTTAATGATTGCATGGTAAGGACAGTTCTGGGAACAAAGTCCGCAGTTTATGCATTTTTCAGGATCGATTCTGCAGCGGTCTGTAACTTCAATAGCCTGTTTAGGACAGTTTACCTGACATGGACGGGCAAGACAGGCCTGACAGGCATCAGTTGGAAAGTAGTGTGGTTTAACACAGGCATTGCACGCAGGTTGAATCATTGTAAGCATCGGCCAGGTTGGTTTTTCTCTTGCATAGGCTTCAGCAACATATTCTGAAAGAGGCTTTGAGCCGTCATAATCTTCAACGGAGTGGCCAAGACTGGCAAGAATTCTGTTACAGATGATTTTTCTGTCGTTCTCGATGGAAATCATAAATGGTTCTGCGTCATCTGTTACAAGCTTTTCTGGCAGTTCATTAATTACATTTCTCGTTTTTTCATCAAGGAGAACACCTGATAACTGTAATTTTGTCAGTTCAACCAATACTTCTTTGCGGATAATAGCTGCATAGTTGTTTGTATTAAGCATATTTTTGTACCTTCCAACCGTTATTTTATCATAATCACATTCATAAGTTAAATTTAATTATATTAATATTGCCGTTTTCTGTTTTATGTTGAATTAGGGCACTTTTTTAAGTAATATAGTTTTATTGGGGATAATTAAAAAAATGAATTCAAAATCTCTTCCTTCAGACTTAAAAAATCTTCATGTTCATTTTGTAGGAATCAAAGGCACAGGCATGGTTGCTCTCGTTGAAATTTTCAATGCCCGTGGTGCAATAATTACAGGTTCTGATGTAAGTGAACGTTTTTATACAGATGATGTTCTGGACAAGCTTGGACTTAAGGCTCTTCCTTTTGATGAAAAAAATATCACAGATGATGTAAAGCTTGTAGTTTATTCTTCAGCATACAGTACAGAAAAAAATCCGGATCTTATGGCAGCAGTAAAAAAAGGAATTCCAATGATGCTTTATACAGAAGCTCTTGGTGCATATTCTTCAACAGCCTTCAGTTCCGGAATTTGCGGAGTTCACGGTAAAACAACTACTACAGGTCTAACTGGTACAATTCTCAAGGAACTGGACTTACCTGGTCAGACTCTTGCCGGATCTATTATTTCAAGTTTTAACGGATGTACATGTACAAGTCCTCTGATTTCAAAACTTCAGGATGGTAAAAAGCCATATTTTGTTGCAGAAACCTGTGAATACCAGCGCCACTTTATGGATTTTAATCCACAGAACATCATTCTTACATCAGTCGAAAGTGATCATCAGGATTATTATCCAACTTATGAAGATATTCGCCAGGCTTTTGTCGATTATATCTGTAAGCTTCCAGCAGGCGGAACTTTGATTTATTGTTCGGATGATGAAGGTGCCGTAGAAACTGCCGGACTTGCTGCGGAAAAACGACCTGATATAGTAATGATTCCTTACGGCACAAATGCAGAGGGTCAATATAAAATTACTTTTGGAAAAGTAGAAGGCGGTAAACAGTATTTTACAGTTGCGGGATTTGGTGAATGTGCAATCTGCGTTCCGGGACTTCATAATGTGAGGAATGCGGCTGCAGCAATTGCCTTAAACTGTCAGCTGTTAAAAACTGACGGAAAAAATCCTTCAGATTACAAAAATAAAATTAAACAGGGACTATTAAATTTTGCCGGCGGTAAACGACGCAGCGAAATCGTTGGACGTACAAAAACTCCAGCCGGACAGGATGTTATTTTTATCGATGATTATGGTCACCATCCCACAGCAATAAAAACAACTCTTGCTGGATTCCGTGATTTCTATAAAAAACATAAAATAATTGTAGATTTTATGAGTCATACTTATACAAGAACTGCAGCACTTCTTGAAGAATTTTCTTCCAGTTTTGAAAGTGCAGACAAAGTAATCATCAATAAAATTTATGGCAGTGCCAGAGAAGATGCAACTGCTGCTAAAGTTACAGGAGAAATTCTTGCAGACCATGCAAAAAAATACCACTGCGATGTAACTTATTGCGGAGAATTTGCAGAAGCTGCAGAAGCCGGACTTAAAATGCTTTCGGAAAATTCCGGGGAATCTTATCCTGACGGTTATGTATTTGTAACTATGGGGGCCGGAGATAACTGGAAAGTCGGAAAACTGATACTAGAACAGCTGAATAAATAAGGACAATTAAATGAACAGCATGACAGGATACGGCTTTAAGGAAGCCATTGTAGATAACACACAGATTTCTGTAGAAATTAAATCAGTAAACAACCGTTTTCTTGATTTGAATGTAAATATTCCTTCATTTCTAAATCCACTGGAAGCAAAAATCCGTAAAATTGTTTCGGAAAAAATTGTTCGTGGAAAAGTTGACCTTACAATCCGGGTTAAGGATATGAATTCGACTGCAAAGGTTAATGCAGATCCTCAGGCAGCAGTTATGTATCGTGATGCAATTGCTTCCATTGCAGGGGCTCTTGGCTGTAAGACAGAAGATATTCCTCTCGGACTGATTATTACTCAGGAAGGTGTTCTTAATATTACACATCAGTATGATGCAGAAAGTTACTGGACAAAAATTGAATCGATTTTTAATGAAGTTTTTGATCAGTATATTAAGGATAGAGTAAGGGAAGGGGAAAATTTAAAAGTTGACCTTCTTAAAAAACTTGATGTCCTGGATAGCTGTGCAGCCTTCTTTAAAGAATGGCAGCCAAAAATGGAAGCAAAATTCCGGGACCAGATAACAACACGGTTTAATGAACTTCTTGGGGATAATGTTGATCAAAACAGAATTATGACAGAAGTTGCAGCCATGATGGTTAAATATACAATTAATGAAGAAATTATCCGTCTTCACAGTCACCTTGCAGCTCTTCGTAAGGAATTTAATGATAATCCTGTTCCTGGAAAAAGAATTGATTTTATCTGTCAGGAAGCAAACAGAGAAATCAACACCATCGGTTCAAAAAATCAGTTTACAGAAGTCGGAGAAATGGTAATTAATGCAAAAGATGCCCTGGAAAATATCCGTGAGCAAAGCAAAAATGTAGAGTAAAAAATACATAACTTTTATAATTTTTATGCAACTTTTTAAGGATGTAATGTGTCTAAAAATTGTGTGGACATCTTAAATTTAAAATATTTAAGGGACTGTTCAGCTTAAATTTTTCTCAATTGGACAGGAATTATTTTGGAAACGGTACAGGATTTAGGCACATTAACATTTAAATCTTTATTAAAAAACAGTGTAAAAAAATTTGCAGAACGTCCTTGTCTTGGTCTTTGTGATGGGACAGAACTATTTACATACAAGCAGGTACAAATAAAAAGCTTGCAGATTTCATCCCTTCTTTTATCTCTTGGGCTAAAGAAAAATTCCAAGGTTGCAATTTTTGGTACAGGAAAACCAAACTGGGGTATCAGTTATTTTGGAATTGTAACCATCGGAATGGTTGCTGTTCCTCTCTTGCCGGATTTTTCAGAACATGAAGTCTTAACAATTATGGAACATTGTAAGCTTGATGCCATAATTATAGAAGAACGTCTTTATAAAAAGATGTCTGAAGTTCATGACCAGTTTCCTTCAGTTGTTATTAATCTGGACAATCTTACAATTCTAAAAAATGAGACAGGAAAAGAACCTGATATTAATTTTGCTTTTGAAGAAGCTGATGTTCAGGAAGATGATGTTGCTTCAATTATTTACACATCTGGAACAACTGGCCGTTCAAAAGGTGTCGTTTTAACACATAAGAATCTCGTTTGGTGTGCACTGCAGGGGCAGACTTGTCATCGTATCAACAAGTATGACCGCTGTGTTTCATTTTTACCTTTGAGTCACGTGTACGAATTTACCATTGGATTTACAATGCAGATGATGAACGGTGCGGCAGTTTATTATTTAGGAAAACCACCAGTTGTAAGTGCACTTCTTCCTGCTTTTGAAAAATTTGAACCTACTATCGTAATTGCCGTTCCATTAATCATGGAAAAAATCTACAAAAATAAAGTGCTTCCAGAAATCAAAAAGAAGTTCATTACACGTTTCCTCTACCGTTTTTATTTCTGTAAAAAGATTATCCACCGTGCAGCAGGAAAATCCCTTATGAAAGTTTTTGGAGGGCATCTCTGTTTTCTTGGAATCGGCGGGGCAAAGATAGATGAAAAAGTTGAACACTTTATGAAAGATGCAAAAATTCCTTATGCCATCGGATACGGCCTTACTGAAACTTCGCCTCTTCTTGCAGCCAGTGGTGTAAAAATTACAATTCCTGGAACAATCGGTACTGTAATTCCAGGAGTTGATCTTCAGATTATTAATAAAAACAATCATGGTGTAGGTGAAGTTGTTGCAAAAGGTCCAAATGTAATGCAGGGCTATTTTCACGACGAAAACCTTACAAAAGAAGCCTTTACAACAAAAGAAGATGAATGTGGTGAAGGATATTTTAAAACAGGTGACCTTGGTATCATTAAAAAATTAAAAGGTAAAAACCGCCTGATTCTAAAAGGTCGTTCCAAGAATATGATTCTGGGTTCAGGTGGTGAAAATATATATCCGGAAGATATTGAATTTGTAATTAACCAGCATCCAGTGGTTTCAGAATCCCTGGTCGTAGAAGATGATAACGGACTTGTTGCCATCATTCAGTTTGATGAAGCTAAGCTATATGAAGAAATCGAAAAACGCTTAAAAGTAAAACTTCCTGAAAAAATGCCGGAGTTAAACGATATCAAACTGGCTGCAAAAGATACTGCCGAAGGGCTTGTTCGTGATGTATTGTTTACAAAGGAAACAATCATGAACGAAATAAAATACTTTGTTAATCATCAGGTTAATAAGACTTCAAATATTGGAAAAGTTCAGCAGATAAATGAATTCCAGAAAACAGCAAGTCAGAAAATCAAACGCTTCCTGTACGACTTAAGATCTACAGGGAACAATAATAAAAAATAATAAGTGCAGGTAAAAATATGAACTTAAATAAAGAAACAAGAATTGCCATCAGTGGAAAATCAGGCTGCGGAAATACAACTGTTTCAACACTCCTCAGCGAAAAGCTTGGAATAACTCTTATTAATTACACATTCCGTCAGCTTGCTGCAGAAAAAGGCCTTACACTGGCTCAGGTAATTGAAAATGCAAAAACAGATGACAGCTACGACAAATACGTAGACAGCCACCAGGTTGAGCTTGCCCTTAAAGAAAGCTGTGTTCTCGGAAGCCGTCTTGCAATCTGGATGCTCAAAGAAGCGGACCTTAAGGTTTATCTTTATGCCAGTGACGAAACCCGTGCAAGCCGTGTATTTAACCGTGAGGGCGGCGACCTTGAAGAAATCAAAAAGTTTACAGCCTTCCGCGACAGTCAGGACTCAGGCCGTTACATGAAGCTTTACAACATCGATAACAACAAATACGATTTTGCAGACCTTATCATCGACACAGCAAATTATAATCCGGAACAAATTGTAGATTTAATTTTAGATGAACTTGCAAAGCGTGGTTTTATAGAAAAATAGGGCGTTCCGGCAAATATTTTGCCGTCGCTACGTCCGCGGTTCCGCTGTCGCTCCATTGCTGTGCAACAGCTTCGCTGCCGCTCCCATCGCTAACGCAGATTTATAAAAAAAAACCGCTGAAAATCAGCGGCTTTTTTTTAAGTTAACGTTAGCTTAGTATTTGCTTTCAGCGTAGCCAACCCATCCTTCTTTTTCGATGAGGGCTTTTTCAAAACCTTCAAGCTTGAATACATAGCTCTTAGAGAAGCTTCCAGCAATGAGTTTTACTTTCCAAGTGCCGTCTTCTTTTTCTTCAATTTTGCATTCAGTTTCTTTATCAGCAAAATTGTGGAACATGTCTTCAATGTCTTTTTTAGACATATCAAGAGCTAAAAGACCACAGTTATACATGTTCTGACGGAAAATGCGGGCAAAGTTCTGTGCAATTACAACGTTAATTTCGTTTACTTCCAGAGCCCATGGAGCATGTTCACGGCTTGAACCACAACCAAAGTTTTCACGAGTAATGATTACGCGTTTTCCTGGAATGTCGCGATGAGCATCAAAACCATCAAGTTTAAGGTCTTCAAGACAATATGGCTTAAGAGCCTGCTTTGAAATTTCTGTCAGATATTTTGCAGGAATAATTTCGTCAGTATTAATGTCTGAACGGTCAAGAAAAAGAACTGGTCCACCAAATTTTTTCATAATAAATCTCCCTTAGACTGATTAGCCTTTGTAAATTTCTGAGTTTGTAATTGTACCGGCAATAGCTGTTGCTGCTGCTGAAGCAGGGCTCATAAGGTGAACCATACCGCCTTTACCCATACGTCCGTTGAAGTTACGGTTTGTTGTAGAAGCACAAACTTCACCTTCTGCAAGAACACCGTTTGACATACCCAGACAAGCACCACAAGTTGGGTTAGTTACACAGAAACCTGCTTCCATGAAAATGTCAATGATTCCTTCTTTAAGAGCCATCTGATAGATTTTTGGTGTTGCTGGGGAAACGATTCCACGAACACCATCTGCCAGTTTGTGTCCTTTAAGAACCTGTGCTGCAATGCGAAGGTCTGAAATACGGCCGTTTGTACATGAACCAATGTAAACCTGGTCAACTTTTGTACCCTTCATTTCAGAAATCTTTTTAATCTGATCTGGTTTGTAGTTAATTGTACATACTGGATCAAGGTTAGAAAGGTCTTCTGTAATTACTTTTTCGTAAACAGCATCGTCATCATCACGCCATTTTGCGTAATCAGCAATAGCTTCTTCCTTTGATTTGTATTCGTCTTTAATGAAGTCCCAGAGATATTCAACTGTCTTTTCATCAGGGAAACAAACACCAGAAGTACCACCTGCTTCTACTGCCATGTTACAAAGTGTCATGCGTTCTTCCATACCCATAGCATCTACAACTGGACCTGTAAATTCTACAACACAGTTTGTAGCACCGTTTACACCGATTTTACCGATGAGGTGAAGGATAACGTCTTTAGCATATACACCGTCCTTAAGTTTTCCGTTAAGAACGAATTTAATTGTTTTTGGTTCACGGAATGAACAAACACCCTTAAGGATACCAACTTCAAGGTCAGTTGTACCAACACCTGCAGCAAATGCACCAAAAGCACCATGTGTACAAGTGTGAGAGTCACCCATGATTACAGTGTAACCAGGGCGTACAAACCCTTTTTCTGGGAAAATTGCGTGACATACACCGTTTGAACCAATGTCAAAGAAGTCTTTTACGTTGTTGCGGTGAGCCCAGTCACGAAGAATCTTTGACTGAGTTGCTGTTTTTGAATCCTTTGAAGGAGTTACATGGTCAATTACAGCCTTGATTTTAGAAGCATCAAATACTTTGTCTGTTCCGCGGGCAACAAGGTCGTTAATTGCAACAGGAGTTGTAATTTCGTGACAGAATACGCGGTCAAGCTTTAATACATAAGTTCCTGGAAATGGACTTTCTACCAGGTGAGAATCAAAAATTTTCTGGGCAATGGTCTTTCCCATCTTTAGTACCTCTTAAAAAATTTAGTATTTTTAAAGATTTTATCTTTTATTTATTTATTATACAAGTAATAAAGGGTTAAATTCAATTAACGACGTTTTGTGGTGTTCCGTTTACAAAAGCCTTGAGATTTTCCAGTGCAATTCCAAAAAGTCTCTGTCTTGTCTCTCTTGGGGCCCATGCAATGTGCGGCGTAATGAATGTGTTTGGAGCGTCTAAAAGAGGGCAGTCGGCTTTCATTGGTTCTTCAAGAACAACATCTGCTGCATATCCTGCAATTATTTTAGATTCAAGAGCCTGTCGGAGATCAGCTTCATTAATAAGTCCTCCTCGGGCAGTGTTAACGATAATTGCAGACTTTTTCATAAGTTTAAGATTTTTCTTACAGATAATACCTGCTGTTTCTTCTGTCATTGGTGTGTGAAGTGAAAGAAAATCACTTTGCTTAAAAAGCTCTTCCAGTGAAACTGTTTTTTCTCCACCGGTAAATGATTTTTCGGAGTGCACGTGAATGATTACGTTCATTCCGAAAGCATGGGCAATTTTTGCCACTTTCTGACCGATTGAGCCAAATCCAAAGATACCGAGAGTTTTTCCAGTTAACTCTGTGAGGGATGAATTCCAGTAACAGAAATCAGGTGATTTTATCCATTCCCCGTTAGCAACTGTCTGGGCATGTTGATAAACAAGATTTGTAAAGTTGAGAATCAGTGCAAAAACATGCTGTGCCACTGCATCTGTGGAGTAGGCAGGAATGTTTGTTACAACAATGCTTTTTTCTTTTGCAGCTTTAAGGTCTACAACATTGTAACCTGTTGCCATTACACCGATGTATTTGAGGTTCGGACATTTGTCCAGAACTTCTTTGTTGATAATTACTTTGTTAAGGAAAATTGCGTCAGAATCACCAATACGCTGAGAAGTAAGTTCAGCTGGTGTTCTGTCATAGAAGGTGATGTCTGCATATTTTTTAAAAGAATCCCAGCTTAAATCGCCTGGATTTGCTGCATGTCCATCGAGAACTGTAAGCTTGAGTCTGCTCATATCAGCTGATTACGTCTACACCGCAAGATGAGATTGCTGTATCGATTGCTGCTTCGTCTGCCCCTTCAAAATCAACAAGAACCTGTGATTTTTCTGCATTTGAAACACAGTTAGTTACTCCGGCAACTGCTTTTACTGATGCGTCAACTTTTGCACATGTGTCAGCATCGAACATGCCTACAACGTATATTTTTTTCTGCATTGAAGATTTACCTCTGCATATTATTTTTATAATTTAATTATATCAGTTAAAAATATTAATTCAAATAACGTTTTATTAAGCATTATTTTTTGCAAACAAAAATTTTTTATGGAAGGGATTATGAATTTAGATTTTAGTTATTTTTTTATAGAAGCTGTTCCAGATAGTTTTTTTCCATCCCCGATTTTATCAGCCAGTGTTTTTCCCAGTTGTCCGCAGGCACCTCCAATTTCCTGGCCTCTTGGAGTTCTAAGAGTTACTTTTAAACCTGCTTTTTCAAGCTTTTCAAAGAATCTTCGGCATTCATTGTTAGATGGCCGCTCAAACGGAAGAATTTCAACAGGATTCCAAGGAATAAGGTTAATGTGACAATCAATACCTCTTGCAAAATCAATCATATTCTGTGCAGACTGGTCGCTGGTGTTTGTATTATGCAGGAGAGCTGCTTCCAGTGTAATTCGTTTTCCAGTTTTTTCTGCAAAATAAGAAATTGCCTTTCTCAGTTCTGGAAGGGGATTAGTGCGTCCAATAGGCATAAGCTGTTCACGGAGTTCAGGATCTGCAGTTGTAAGAGAGACTGCAAGACGAATTTGAGGTCCGTTATCTGCCAGGTCGTAGATTCCTTTTATAACGCCGGAAGTAGAGAGAGTGATTCTTCTTCCAGAAAGGTTACGGCCACGCTTGTCGCAAAGGACAGAAATTGCCTTTCTTACGGATGAAAGGTTCATCATAGGTTCACCCATACCCATAAATACAATATTGTCCAGAGGGCCAGCATGTTTTTCAAGATGAAGGAACTGTTCAACAATTTCAGATGGGGTGAGACTTCTTGCAAGACCAAGGCTTCCTGTCTGACAGAACTGGCAGTTCATGGCACATCCAACCTGACATGACACACAGGCTGTCTTACGGCCTTCTTTATCAGTTAAAAGCACAGTTTCAACAGCAAGACCGTCATTTAACATAATCTGCAATTTGATTGTTCCGTCAGAATCCCGTAAAACTTTTGAAACGGTACAACAGCGGAGAACAGCTTTGGTTTCCAGTTCATTTCGCAGCTGGGCACTAAGATTCGTCATTTCAGAAAAAGATTCTGCACCTTTTCCTATCCATTCAAAAATCTGTTTTCCACGAAAGGATGGAGTAATGTTTAATTGTTCAGAGATTTCTTCTGGTAAAAGTCCTGTAATTGCAATTTTGTCAATCATATGTATACAAAATAGTACATTTTGAGACTAATTTAAAGGTTTATTGTTGATAATTTTGTCCAGCATTTCTGAAATTGCTGTGCTTTTGAGTCCTGTTTTATGGAAATCTTTGAGACATTCTATGGCTTTATCTTTCTGATCTAGCTTAAGATAGCAGTCTGCCAGGTCAATATAAAGACGGTAGCTTTTTGAATTGTTTTTAATAAGTGCTGTAAGTCTTTCAATTGCTTCATCATATTTTCCTTCACCTTTACAGATGAGGGCCAGTCCCAAAGCTGCATAAATATCAAATTCGATGTTCATGGCTTTGTTGTAATATTCTGTGGCAGTCTTGTAGTCTCCTGTGTTTCTGTAAGCATCACCGGCACGTGTAAGAATTACCTTGTTTTTAGGATCATTTTTAAGGATTCTGTTCCAGTATTCAACTGAACGGTACTGCTGATTCATTCCACGGAAACAGTCTGCAAGTCCAAAAAGTACATAAAAGTTGTCCGGATCCATTTCAAGGGCTCTTTCAAAATAGGTAACTCCTTTATCAAAAGTCTTGAGCTTTCTGTGGCAGTTACCAATGGAAGTCAGTACACGGATATCAACAGCCTTTTCATTAATTTCAAGCATTTTGGTCCAGTAGTACAGTGCATCTTTGTATTCTTTAAAGTCATAATGAAGGTGACCAATACCAATGAGAGCGTAGGCATTGTTATCTTCCATGTCCAGTACTTTAAGATACAGTTCTTTTGATTTTTTGAAATCCCGAATCTTTCTGTATGCATCAGCAACACGGGTAAGAACTGTAATGTTTCTGTCATCATGAACAAGATACTGTTCCCAGATTTCAATAGCTTTATGAAACTGATTTAAGGCTTTATAACAGTCTGCAAGGCCGAAAAGAGCATAGTTGTTTCCAGGATGATATGAAAGACACTTTGAATAGTATTCGATAGCTTCTTTAAAGTTATTCTGTTTTCTCTGACTGTCACCTAGACCAACAAGTGCATAGTTGTTGTTTTCGTCAATGTTGAGAATCTTTGAAAATGATGCGATTGCTTCGGGAACATTATTTTCTTTAAGATACTGATATCCGGTTTTGGAATATTCTGCAATTTCCTGGGCTTGTTTGTCTTCAGGTTTCCCGGTTGAAGATTCTGTAATGATTTCCATTGGAAATTCTTTTTCAATTTTAAATTCGTCAGACATTTTTAACTCTCCAGAAATTAGTTTTCTTTAACAAGCAGACTTATGGTAGCTGCGAGTTTTTCCACAATTTCTTCTGATTTATTTTTATTTTTTGCCAGTGTATAAAATTTAAGGGCTTTTACAGGTTGATTTTTTTTCATGTAAATATCACCAACACGGGTAAGACCATCAGAATATCCTGTTGTTACGAATATTCTGCTTGCTTCTTCGACATGACCATTGTTAAAAAGTTCGTTGCCTTTACGGTTTAAAATCACTTTCTGTTCAGATGTAAATGTCTGAACTGAGGGAGAGGTAACTTTTATGAATCCGTCGGGAACTTCGTGGGCGGAAATTTGAGAAAGGAAATTTTGTTTTTTTAAATCCACTTATAAAACCTTTTTTAATACTCAAATTTTAACACGGTTTTTCTAAAAGTCAAGAAATAAAAGGTTTTTGAGGCCGGCTAAATCTTTACTTTACCTAAGATTCCGGGAGGTTTGCTAAATCTTATTTTTCTGATGGTAATACAGCAGGGGCCGGTTTAGAATCAGTTTGTTCGGTTACAGAATCAGCATTCCTGTATTTGTAAAAATTTACAATTGATCGTCCGTAGACACGTTTGTCTGTAAGAATCAGATCTCCGATTATGTCAGGTAATGCATCTTCTTCCGGGTAGTGAATTAAAACTGTTCCGTCAGGATTCAACAGTCTGTTTTGAGAAACTGATTTAATCAGATCCTTTCTGAATTTGTAAGGGAAGGGAGGGTCGAAAAAAATAAAATCGAATTTGTCTTTACACCGTTTTAAGAAGAGTTCTGTAGCCATAAAGTGGCAGCCGATTTTTATGCCGCATTCTTTTTCTGTAATTGAAACATTATCAAGCACTGTTCTGACTTTTATCTTATCTTTTTCACAAAGCTGAACCTGTGTCGCACCACGGCTTACGGCTTCGATAGCAATTGTCCCAGATCCTGAGAACATATCAAGCCAGCTTTTTCCTGTTAAATCACCAATGATGGCAAAAACAGATTCTCTCATTCTGTCCATTGCCGGTCTGATTACGCCGTCAGGGCATTTTATATTTCTACCTTTTAGCTTTCCACCAGTTATGCGCATTAGTATTCTCCGGAATTGTTAAGAGCCCAGTAATTATCATCGTGAGGAAGGGCTGAGTTTTCTTTGGCAAAATCCCATGCTGTTTTGCCGCCCGATGTTTTGTAAGTTGTTCTGGCACCTGATGAAAGAAGCCATTTAATAATTTTTGTATTTGAATTTGTTTCTGCAGCGTACATTAATGGTGTTTTTCCGTCATAAGAAGAATTGATGGAAAGACCTTTTTTAACAAAAACTTCAAGAACGTCAGGAGATGCCTGTGATGTGATTGCATATACGAAGGCACTGCGGATTTCAGAATCACTGGCGTTGTATTTTGAAAGAATTTCTGTAGTAATTCCAGGGTTTTTGTTGAAACCTGCAGCCAGTTTAAGGGCACTCACTCCATAGTTATTTTTTTCTGTTACCAGTGCACCGTTTTTAATCAGGGATTTTGTAATTTTGATATCCGAAGAAAATCGTGCTGCAAACATGAGTGCTGTCCATCCGTCATTGTCCTTTGCATTGATTTCTGCATCAGAGTAAATGAGGTTTTCAAGAAGCTTGAGATTTCCGTTTTTTGCGGCTTTCATGAGCTTTGAACGTCCGTTTATGTCTTTTGCACTGGCATTTTCGATGAAGATGTGATCAGGATCAAAATTTTTGTCATCTTCAACAGGAGGTTCTTCATCATCCAGTTCAGCATAGTCGAAAAGATATGTTTTTTTGTAAGGTGTTAATTGCACAGAGGATGAATTTTTCTTTTTTGCATCATTCACTGTTGATAATACCTGGCTTGTCTCAGATGAAGCTGGATTTATTTCTTTATTAGCAGAATCTTCGTTGTTGAGTGCCGTTTCATTATCAGGCTGCTCAAGAGAATCCTCTGTATCTAGTTCATAATTCAGTTCATCATCTAGTTCGTCTTCATCAAACTCTGGAGATACGGCAGCTGGAATTTCTTTTAACGTTTCTTCAGATACTGTTTTTTTATCGGCTGGCTGATTTTCCTGTATTTTATCATCTGCTGGAACACCTGGGGTGGTATTGGGCTCTGTAAGGGATGTAATGTCTGTTTTTTCTTCAGAAGCAGCTTCTTCCAGAGGTTCTATCTCATCTTGCTGGGCTTCAGTTTCCTCTGTGGAAGTATTATTTTTTGCTTTTTGACGTACAGCAGGTTCCTTTGCGAATTTATTTAGGACTTTCAACATGGCTTCAGGATCTTTGTTCATACGTGCGTAATCAAAAGCAGTTTTCCCTGTTTTGTCTTTTTTAACTATTCGGTTTTTCTTTGTTATTCCAAAAGGTGCGTCATATTTTATGAGTCTTTCCAGAACTTCTGGCTGTGAAGAATACTGTGCACTGTAAAAAATTGAATTTCTTTTGAGTTTATCTTTCTTTGATGGGTCAGCTCCATACTTAAGGAGCACATTAATAATCTCCAGCGATCTGTCATCTTTGATGGCTGCCATAAGAAGGGTTTGTTTTTCATCACCTTTCGTAATGTTTGCGTAATCCCTGTTTTTTTTAAGGGCTTGCTTTATTTCCTTAACATTACCGGTTTCAACTGTCTGAAATAATTTATCTTTTTTGCCGCCTGCATAAACTGATGCTATTGTTAATGCTGTAAAAAAAGTGACTGATATTAATTTTCTAATTTTCATATTTAATGAATTATACTATTATAAAGAGCTGTTCGCAAGGTATTGAGATTGACTCATTTTGCGAAAAAAAGTATACTTCTTAAACCCCTTGAAGCTGCGTATGCGGCTTCCATTTGACCATAAGGAGAACATACAACTATGAGAAAGTATGAACTTATGACTGTTTTCTCTACAGAAGAAGACAAGTTTAAGGCCAGTTCAGATGCTGTTCGCACTGTACTTGGTAATTTTGGTGCCACAATCGATAAAGAAGAATCGTATGGCGATCGTGATTTAACTTACGTTATCGAAAAACAGAAGCGTGGTCGCTTCGTTCTTTTCACTGTAAGTGCAAACCCTGCAAAAATCAGCGAAATTGAAAGCCAGTTCAACCTTACAAAGGACCTTCTTAAGTATCTTTTTGTAAAAGTAGAAGAATAGGAACAGGCTTAAAAACATCAAATATAAAACCACTGGAGGAGATTTATGACAGATATTAACCGTGTTGTACTTGTAGGAAGACTTACTCGTGACCTTGGTAATGATCAGCGTGATTTTGCTTACACACCAAACGGTCAAGCCCGTGCTAATATCAGTATTGCCGTAAATCGCAGCCGAAAACAGGGTGAACAGTGGATTGATGAAGCAAACTATTTTGATGTAACTATCTGGGGAAAAACAGCAGAGAATCTTAAGCCATATCTTACTAAAGGTAAGCAGATTGCAGTTGAAGGTTATCTGAAGCAGGATCGTTGGGAAAAAGACGGTCAGAAATTCAGTAGAGTCGGCATTGTTGCTGACAGTGTAATGCTTCTTGGTGGAAGATCGGAAAACGGCGGCACTCAGTCGTCTGGGGGTTACAATCCGAATTTTCAGCAGCAAAACTCAGGATTTGCTTCTCAGCAGAATAATGGTTTTGCACCACAGCAGTCTTATCAGCCACCTGCAGATACACAGTCTTTTGGCGGTGATTTAAGCGGATTCTCAGAAAGCATCCCATTTTAATGTTTCATCATAAAAACTTAATTTTAGGAGACTAATATGTCAGACGAAGTAACAACAAACGAAGTTGAACAGAAAGTAAACGAAACAGATACACAGGGCGCTTCAGACGGTCGTGAAGGCGAAGAAAGAGGCGGACGCAAAAGTAAGACATTCTTCCGCAAGAAGGTATGCCGCTTCTGTGCTAACAAAGCAAAAATTGACTACAAAGATGCAGATGGACTTAAACGTTTTACTACAGAACGCGGTAAGATTCTTCCACGTCGCATCACTGGTACATGTGCTCGTCACCAGCGTAAGCTCGCACTTAACATCAAACGTGCACGTGCAATCTGTCTTCTTCCTTTCGTAGCAGACTAATTTAACTTTAATAAAAAATAAAAAGCAGCGATCCAACTCCTGGTGACGCTGCTTTTAAATATCAAGAGGAGCTTGAAATGAAAGTAATTCTTTACACAGACGTAAAACACCTTGGTGAAATGGGTGATGTAAAAAATGTAGCTAACGGTTATGCCCGTAACTACCTTTTCCCACACATGTATGCAGTTCCATTTAATCCAGAAACTGTAGCTTACTTCGAAACTCGCAAAGAAGAAATCGAAGCACGCAAAGCTGAAAAGCGTTCAGCAGCTGCAAGCACAAAAGAAAAGCTTGAAGCAACACTTGTTGATCTTACAATGCCAGCAAGTGCTAATGGTAAGCTTTATGGTGCTGTTTCAAGCCAGACTGTTGCAGATTACCTCAACAAGAATGGTTTTGAAGTAGAACGTAAACGCATCGAAATCCCTGGTGTTACAATCAAAAATACAGGTAACTATCACTGTACAATCCACCTTTATGAAGCAACAACTGCTGAAGTTAAGATTTCTGTAAAGGGTCAGGATACAGATGACAAAACAGCTGAAAAACCAGCAAAGAAAGAAGCTGCTCCAGCAGAAGCTTCAGAAGAAAAAGCTGAATAATCAGCAGATGACTCAATTTTGTTGAGTTACTGTCATAAAGCCGGAATAATTTCCGGCTTTTTTTATCGAAATATTCAATTTTGTTGTAAAATGGATAGGAGAGGAGAATATGGACACAAAGTTAAAAGATTCAATTCCACCGCATAATCTTGATGCTGAAAAGGCCACCCTTGGTGCTCTGCTTATTGACTGGAGCAGAATTGGTGACATAGTAACAATTCTCCGACCTGATCACTTTTATTCAAAACAGAACGAAATTATTTATGCCACCCTTATTAAGCTTTTTGGACAGGGGGTAACAGGTGATGTTCTTTCTTTAACAAATGAACTTACAAAAGCAGGGGAACTGGAACTGGCAGGAGGTGCTGTTTACATAGCCAGTCTTACAGATGAAGTTCCTACTTCTGCAAACATTGATTATTATGCAAAGCTTGTTCTTGATACAGCAACAAGAAGAATGCTTATAAAAATTGCTTCTGAAATTAAATCATCAGCATACGATGAAGGCAGGGACAGTCGGGCTATCCTTGATGAAGCCGAAAAGAAAATATTTGCCCTTGCTGATATGGGGCAGACAATACAGATTCATGATATGCCGGAAGTTGTTCAGAAAACTTCAAGTATTATCGAAACACATTATAAGAATAAAGGTGTTTCTTCAGGAATACCTAGCGGATTCAGCAGACTTGATAGTCTGACAAGTGGTTTTCAGAATTCCGAACTCATTATTATTGGTGCCCGTCCTTCAATGGGTAAAACTGCCATGGCTCTCTCCATGATGGAAAATATTGCCGTAAATCAGAAAATTCCATGTGGATTCTTCTCTTTGGAAATGTCCTATGAACAGATTGGTCAACGTCTTCTTTCACAGACAGCAAGGGTTCCTGGTCACAAAATCAGAAACGGTATGATTACCATGAAAGATCTTCAGGCCATTTATGATGCTGCCGGCAGAGTTTACGATGCACCTCTTTATATAGTCGATACTCCAAATATGCAGCTTCTGGATCTTCGTGCTATGGCAAGACGTATGGTTCAGCTAAAAGGTGTAAAGATTTTATTTATTGACTATATCGGTCTTATTTCTACACAAAATGCCGGTGCACCGGTTTATGAACAGATATCCGAAATTTCAAAATCTCTCAAAAGTCTTGCGCGTGAACTTAACATTCCTGTAGTAGTTCTTTGTCAGGTTGCCCGTGATGCAGAAGGTACTGAACCTAACCTGGCACAGCTTAGAGGTTCTGGTTCTATAGAACAGGATGCTGATGTTGTAATGTTCATTCACAGAGACCGCAAAAAGAATGAAGAAGGGGATGTAGAACCAGTTCAGGATGCAAAGCTTATTGTTGCAAAACAACGTAACGGTCCAATTGCCGACGTTAATCTTCTGTTCCTTAATTCATATACACGATTTGAGAATAAAGCAGCAGAAGACTAAATATAAATCATCATTAAACACCATAAAAAATGGCTGTCTTTGTTGAGGTTAAACCCACGGTTAAGACAGCCTTATTTTTTTAGAATTATTTAATAATCGAATTAAGTTTTTAAGCTGATTCGATTATTTTTATTTTGATTTATGACCTATTTTGCATCTGATAAAGATGAATCAGTTACCAGTGTAAGATCGGCCATTTTAAGGAGAGCCGGCTTACCGTTTGATGAGGTAACAAGTATTCCTTTTGATGTTACAGTAATTGGTGTAGATGGCTTTACACTTACAGGTGATTTGAGCTGGTTTTCAATTTTATCATTGTATTTACCTACAACCCAGTTATCACCTTCTTTGATAACACAATAGTAACTTCCAGCATTTTCAACAAGAACGGATGTTTCTGAAAGAGTTTCATTGCTTTCTTTTGAAATTTCCATGTTTTCTCTATCAAGAATTACAAGTTTAACTGCTCCGTTACCAATATTAGAACCGGCAATAGCAATATATCCGTCGGCTGCTTCATAAACGGTTCTGTTTCTGATTACAGTCACTGGTGATTCTTTAATTATCTTGCCGTTATCAGCATTGACCTTTACGAGTTCACAAAGAACTCCAAGCTCATCAATTGATTTGAGTCCGTATACAGCAGGTGCATTTTCATTTTCAGTTTTTTCACGTACAAGAGTCTGCTGATCCTGAGCAATAGTGGTTCTTTCTGTCTGAGCTTCAGTACGTTTAGTGTCAGCTGTTGACTGTGCTTCTGAAGCTTCTTCTTTTGCTTCTTCAGTTTTCTTTTCCTGTTCTTCTACAACAGCTTTCTGTTCAGCTGCGGCAGCTTCTTTCTGTTCAGCTTCGGCTTTCTTTGTTTCAGCTTCTTTCTGAGCTGCTTTGTCAGCAGGATTTTCTTCTGCTTTTTTCTGGGCAGCCTCAGCTTCTTTTTTGGCTTCTGCAGCTTCAGCTTTTGCAGTTTCAGCTTTTTTCTGCTCTTCTTTTAATTTGTTTGATTCCTCAGTTGCTTTTTTCTGTGCCGCAGCGGCTTTTTCCTGGGCTGCATCTGCTTCTCTTTCTTTAATATCAACCATGTCTTTGCGTGTGTTTATGCCCTTATCGTCTTCACTCTGCATAGACTGAACAACCTGCTTGTCAGATATTACAGAAGTATCAACTGTACTGAGTCCGCCTTTAATATCGTTTAATGGAATTACAATCTGAGTTTTTCCAGGCCAGTCACGGTAGCTTAATGCAATACCAGCTTTGTCTTCAGTAAGATTTTCTGTTACAACCTTTTTGTATTTCTGTTCAAATGTTTTTATATTTCCTCGGTAAACGGCATTGTATACAGTAACGAATGTGGCAACTGTTGCGGCATCCTGGTTTGAGTATCCATAGGCTGCAATAAGGTATCCTTCGATAATTCTTCGCACGTTTTTAATATGGTCCACAGTTGAGGATGCACCAATAATGAATATATCTGCATCAAGTTTTCCAGTTTCTGAAGGGTCTACACAGTGAATTACCTGATATTTTGCAGAAGAGCCTGCTGTATATTTTGATTCCAGATTTTCTGCTACCTGGTTACCAAGACCTGTACCGATTGCACGGATTTCTTCTACAGTGTTTATTACTGAATGAGGACCTGAATAATTTTCGAATACTACAATATCCTCAGATACAGATTCAAGTTCTTTTTTATTTACTTCTACGGCAAAAATTGATGCTGTAAAAACTGTTAATAAGCCTGCAGTCAGCAGAAGTTTTGATACTTTCATTATTTCCTCCGAAACTTTTTTACACAAAGTATACATTCTATTATATCACGGTGATGTACTAATTAAAATGATTAAATTTCAAGTTTTGCAATTTTTGTCATAGTGTGACGAGCGTAATCTTTGATGCTCTTATCATACTGCGGGTACATAAATTTGCTAAGTATTGATTTTCCCTGCTTATAAAGGGCAGGGCGTCCCATGTACCGCACGATTTCGTATACAGTATCGCAGATCAGAATGGCACTTTTAGTATCTTTTCTGCCAATATTAGAAACTGTTGAATTTTCTATGGCAGAAAGAATCATGCCGTCTTTGTCGTAAGCTATTGCTGCAGCACAGGCTATTAAAGGAGTTAACAGCAGTGGATCTTTTTCCAGTGAAAGAAGTTCTGCTATATCAGAATCAAAAACATCAGTCTGAGAATTTGCCACGGCGTTCAAAATTTTCTGTGTATAAACCGGATTGCTGCCGTAAAAGTTCTCTTTTGTTCTGGCAAAAACTGTGGCTGAATTGAGCTGGTGAATATAGTTTTCTGTCTGTTCTTTTATTACAGAAAGCATTTGTTTTTCTGCTGGTCCGTAATTTCCTTCAGAAAATGAAGATGCGATACTGGAAATATCCTCTTCTGAAACAGATGAATAAATAACACCATCAATGTTTTGTATGAGGCTAGAGGATATGATATATGATTTTCTTTCTGTTTTTTTAACGCTGTTTTTTGATGAAACGGTCTGGGACATTACATATGAGTTTAAACCCCAGTCTTTCATGCAAAGAAGCAGCTGATTATTTTTTGAATAAATGATGTATGACCAGTTGTTTCTTGAAGGAAGTTTTGCCTCCCAAAAGACAGTTCCTCTTTCATCAAATTCAATAGCTTTAAATCTGTCAGAAATAAAAAATCCCTGTGCGGTTTTTCTTGAGAAAGTAATCTGGCTGGAATCAAGAATACCTGTGGAAAAATCATTTTCCAGCATCCCTGTCTGGTTGTTTATGATGTATACCCTGGAATTCTGACCTTTATTGCAGACAAAGGCAGAGAATAATTCCCCTGAAATAATACACTTAACGGGAGACAGCCCCTGATTATCTTTCAGAACCCATTTTGAAATTACAGAGTTTTCTTTTACGGAGCATAAGCCGAAACTTCCGTCAGAAAACGACATGAGAATTCCATCTGAGCATTCCGCAGCAGTAATAATTTGTGACGCAAAAGTTATTTCTTCCTGTAGTTCACCAAATGGACTAATTCTTATTCCTTTAGTTTTATCATCAGCGGGATTTTTTTCTATTAAAAGAAGACTGCCGTCTGGAAGAGTGTAAACAGGTAATGAAGAAAGATCAGGGGTTTTTATTTCCCATTTTTTAATACCTTTAAGTCCAAAACAGGCGATTTTGTTATTTCCTGCAACGAAAATTCTTCCATCGTAGCCTGTTACTGGTGAAGATGTAACTTCAAATCCTGTGTTTACTGACCAGACAGTGGCACCGCTAGGGTTTAAGAGATTAAGTGTGGACTTATCTGTAATTGTATAAAGGAAATCTCCCCAGGATGTAAATAATGGTGAAGGACGGCCACGGATACTTTTTTGCCACATTACATTTCCCGTAGATGTACATGCACTGACCATTCTTCCGTCTGATACAATTGCAAATCCGTAAGATGTTTCTGTAACAGGGGCAACTGCCTCACCACCAATTACGGCCTGCCATGAAGGTTTCTGTTTTGAAAGATCAACTGTACGAATTGGAGTCTGACCAAAAAGAGAAATCATCGGGAATAAAAAAATATAAAGGATTATAAATTTTCTTAAATTCATAGGAAAATGTCTTTGTTAATCCGTATATTCAAAATATGCCAGGCTTTCGATATGTGCGGTCTGAGGATAAAAATCAAGAAGAAATAGCTTTGTCATTTTATATCCTGATTTGATTAGTTTTGCAGCATCTCTGGCATGGGTTGAAGGATCACAGGAAATACTTCTAATCTGACCGGCTTTATTCTGGCAAAGCCACTGACATACTTCTTTTTCCATACCTGAGCGGGGAGGATCGATAACAACAGCGTCAAAGGGACCATTGTTTTTAAGGATTGAAGGTGCATTTTCAGAACACCATTTTGCACCACTTAAACCGTATGTTTCGTGATTTTTTCCAGACAGATTAATTTCTGCGTGAACAAGAGCATCCCTATTGTGTTCAACAAGAATTGTTTTCTTAAAAAGATCTGTAAGGAATACAGAAAAAGTTCCAGCACCTGCATACATATCCAGCACATTTTCTCCGCCCATGTTCCATGTTATGGCGTCAATTGTTTTTTCCAGAACATCAAGGTTTGACTGAAAAAAGCCTTTCACGTCGAATTGAATGTTTTTACCTTTTAATTCAATGGTGCAGTTGTTTTCAGGAGTATTGAAAGTACCGGCAAATCTTTGTTTTACTTTGTTTTTAAGTTCTTTTTTTGATTTTCCTACTGTTTTTTTCTGCCAGAGCTGAGGTTTTTCTTCATTGGCAATTACCAGCTTTTCAAAATCGTTATGTAGGGATTTTACAATTCTTTTGTCACCAAAAAAGTGGACACGGCCTACAGGACGACTGGACTGAGGAACCTGGGATAGGTATGAATTAATTTCTTCTGTGGCAACGGGACAAAAATTTAATTGAATAATCTTGTTTGATTCTTTTTCGTTAAAGCCACCGTCTGTCAGCTGCAATCTTGATCTGTAATTTTTATTATTTCCGGAAATAACTTCAATATCCGGGCAGGGGATTCCTTCACGCACAAAACAGTCCCGTAGCATTTCAATTCGAAGTTCCTGCTGTCTTTTTGGGGAAATATGCTGCATGTTACAGCCACCGCATTTTCCAAATAGACTGCAGAATGGAAGAACACGGTCCTTAGAAGGTTCAATTACTTTGATGATTTTAGCAAGATCGTAGTCTCTGAATGATTTTGTGATGGCAATTTCTATTTTTTCACCAGGAATTGCAAATGGAACAAAAACATTTTTCCCGTTGATTTTAGCAAGACAGTTTCCACCGAAAACCATTTTTTCAGGAACTACTTCATATGTCTGTACAGAAAAATCATTTTCTTTCATTTGGGTTACAGTTTCTGAAAAATATAGTTGGAGAATGTCTTGATTCTGTTAATGAAAGAAGTTTCAACTCTTTCTTCCATAAAGAAAATCTTAATTGCATCTGCACAACCGATAGAATAAAGAATCCAGTTATCTCCATCTCTGAACAATGTTATGTAGGAACGCATGTTTTCTTTGTTGATGGCAGTAAACTTGTCGTGATATCGCAGTTTATCCAGATTTCTCATAGAGTAAAAGTAAAATGTTTCAGCTTCCTCTATATCAATTCTAGCCTTGAAATCTCCGAATACTGACATATTCATATCGGCATAGATTGTAGTGTTACGGCCGTTTACGATGGCATCTTTTAACTCAGCCTTTGAATAAAGCTTATATGTTTTTTTAGTTCTTTCTGAATAATAAGGGATGTCGGTATAATCAGAAAGCTTCAACAGTGTCAGATTAAGCTTGTCCTGAAGGTTTTCGTTTCCTTTATAAGGACGGATTTGAATTACTTCAGCAATGTAAGCCGGCTTAAAATTACTAATGGCTTTAACAATTTTTTCGGTTTCGGGAGTTGTGGAAACGCAGATATCTTTATAAGAATCAAGATTCCTAATGATAACTTGACCGTTTTCCAGCTGTTCACGTTCTTTTGCAGAAAGTTTTGAGTTAAAGACATCGCTGGTAGCGGAAGAAATTGAAACAGATATTAATGCTACGATTAAAAAAAGTAATTTAAATGTTTTCATAATTCGTCTCCAAATATATCAAAAAATAATCGATTTCTCAATAAGTTACAAAAAATGCCGGGGTTGTGGTATAATTTAATATTATGATAAATCCACAAATAAAAGAAACTATAAATTCAAAAGGCGCATCTGTTATCCGTAAGATGTTTGAAGAAGGAATCCAGCTGAAAAAACAGTATGGAGAAGATAATGTATTTGATTTTTCCTTGGGGAATCCAGACCTTGATCCTCCTGAAGAAGTTGTAAAGGCGATTCAGGAAGAAGCGAAAGATGTTTCCCATGGCTGCCATGGATACATGCCGAATGCAGGATATCCGGAAGTTCGTGAATCAATGGCAAAAAAAGTATCTGGAGAACAGGGCGTCACTCTTTCAGGTCAGAATATTGTTATGACTGTGGGTGCTGCCAGTGCATTAAATTGTGTTTTTAAAACAATTCTTTCAAAGGATGATGAAGTAATCGTTCCAGCACCGTTCTTCGCTGAATATAGACATTATGTAAGGAATTATCAGGGAAACCTTATTGAAGTTCCTTGCAAAGATGATTTTAGTCTTGATATTGATAGCATAGCCGCTAAACTTTCTGAAAAAACAGCCGCTGTCCTTATTAATACACCTAATAATCCTACAGGAAAGGTTTATTCTGAGCAGGATATTATTAAGTTGACTGATGTTCTGAAAAAGCATGGTAATGCCTGTGGTCGAATGCCGTATCTTATCTGTGATGAACCATATCGGGCCATTGTTTATGATGGTGTAAAAGTTCCATCCGTTTTTGATAAATACAATAATGCAGTTGTCGTTACAAGCTTTGCAAAAGATATTTCAATTCCTGGAGAAAGAATCGGATACGTTGCTGCCAATCCGTCCATGGAAGAACCTGCGGAATTCATTTCTGCAGTTACATTTTGTCTTCGCACTCTTGGTTGTGTAAATGCCCCGGCTTTCTTCCAGAAGGTTGCTGCAAAAAGCTGGAATGCAAAAGTTGACTACACATCTTATAAAGTTCGAAGAGATAAGCTTATGGCTATTCTTGATAAAGCTGGTTTTGAATATCACAGACCAGATGGTGCTTTTTATCTTTTTGTTAAGGCTCCTGCAAAATGGAGCGGCGACGAAAGTGCATTTTGTGATCATTTGAAAAAATTCTTCATTTTGAGTGCACCAGGTTCTGGCTTTGGTAAAAAAGGCTGGATTCGTCTTGCTTACTGTGTAAGTGAAAAAACTATTGTAAACTCAGAGAAAGCTTTTATTGAAGCTTCTAAATAAAACCTGAAACAGGAGTGGTGTATGAAAATTTTAATGGTTAGTGCAGAAGCTGTACCTTTTGCAAAAACAGGCGGACTTGCAGATGCAGTCAGTGCTCTTTCAGGTAGTTTAAGTCTTCTTGGACATGAAGTAAAAATCGTAATTCCACGATATTACAAGATTGACAGAAAAAAGCTGACAAAACTGGAAGGACCTCTTGGTGTACCTGTTGGAATCGGCCAGGAATGGACAGCCGTTTACACTACAAAATTACCTGGTTTTGATAAGGTTGATGTGTATTTTCTGGATCACGAAGAATGTTTCGGACGGGATGGCGTTTATGGCACTAAACAGGAAAGTGATTTTCACGATAATCCATACAGATTTAGTCTTCTCTGTCATGGTGCTTTGCAGGTTTGCAATAAGCTTGGCTGGATTCCTGATGTGGTTCATGCTCATGACTGGTCTGCAGGACTTGCACCTGTACTCGTAAAGCATGTTTGCAGAAGTCAGCCGGCTTTTTCTAAAACAGCATCAGTTTTTACAATTCATAATATGGGATATCAGGGAGTATATGGAAAGGATAAATTTCCTGATCTTGGTATTGACTGGGGACTGTATTATGGTGCCGGTTTTGAACACAATGGTGCAATAAATTTCCTTCAGGCTGGAATCAGTTCTGCTGATATGGTTACTACTGTTTCTCCAACTTATGCAAAAGAAATTCAGACTCCGGAGGGTGGATTCGGATTAGATGGACTTCTGAGAGTCAGAAGTGATGTAGTAAAGGGCATTGTTAATGGTGTTGATACAGAAGTCTGGAACCCTGCAAAAGATGATTTGATTCCAGCCAGATATACAAGCAAAAATCTTAAAGGTAAAGCTGAATGTAAAAAGGCTTTGCAGGAAATGTTTGGACTTCCAGTTAATCCCGATGTTCCTCTGATCGGAATGATTGGCCGCCTTGTTAGTCAGAAAGGTGTTGCAGAAGTATTTGCACCTGGTTATGGCAGTCTCTGGGGTATTTGTACATCTATGAATGTTCAGGTTGTTTTGCTGGGTAGTGGAGATAAGTGGTGTGAAGATGAAATCAATAATCTCCAATCAAAACTTCCTAATTTTAGGGCAAAAATCGGCTATTCAGAAAAACTTAGTCATCTGATTGAAGCTGGAAGTGATTTCTTCCTGATGCCTAGCCAGTATGAGCCATGCGGACTTAATCAGATGTATTCCGAAATGTATGGTACACTTCCAATTGTAAGACGTACCGGAGGCCTTGCTGATACTGTTCAGAATTACAATGAATCTACCGGGGAAGGAACTGGATTCATGTTTGACTCACTTACTCCTCAGGCTGTATATGATACTGTTGGATGGGCTGTTTATGCTTATTACAATAAGAAGGATCATATAAAAGCAATGCAGAAAAGGGCAATGGAGCAGGATTTTACCTGGACAAACAGCTGTCATCATTATGAAGAAGTTTATAAGGAAGCTCTTTTAAGAGGCTGCGGGATAAACTGATTTTTAGAATATAAAAATATTGACAGTTTTTAATCTGTGAAGTGCACCACAAAATTCAGTCAGTGAGTTTTGTGGTGCTTTTTTTTAGTATTCAATCCACTGACCGTCTACTGTAAGATACCAGTCAGCAAGAACAGAATTCATATCCGGATTATACCAGCTGATAGAACCGTCTCTATTAAGAACAACAAGCCTGTTCCCGTTTTTTGAAACTTTTAAAGGAAGCGAGGCACTTCTTTTGTATTCAAAATTTCGTTTTGCAAAAAGGTTATATGAACGGATTCTTGATTTTCCTACATTTGTGTAAAGTACAGGATATGAAAGATATGTAAAAGCGTCGGAGTCTTCGGATTTTTCATCAAGGAATGTCCTTGCCAGCTTTGTCTGAGGATTGTATGCGAATACGCATGTTTTAGTCTTATTGGTTGCATCTGTTGTAATTAAAAGACCGTAAATTTCTGAATTTTCCATTTTACTGTCAACGGAAAGCGAATAGGCAACACTGCCTTTTACACTGTTTACAGGAACTGTTTCTTTTGTTCTTGTGTTAATGTAAAGAAATGGAACAGCGGGATTAGTTGCACTTGTTTTTGCCACGAAGAGGTCCTGCTCATTATATAGAACTGCGTCCTGAATTCCGGCACCTAAATATAATTGTTCCAGTGTCCCGTCTGTAATGGAATATCTTTTTATAGCAGAGTTACCTTCAATTGCAATAAGTGAATCATTGTAAAGCTTTAAAGAACGAAGATTATTTTCTGGTTTAAAAAGAGAAGATACTGAACCTGTGGCAATATCAATAAGCTGTACTGAATTTTTTGTATCCCTTGACCAGAGAATTACGTTTTGTCCGTAAGTGATTATATTTTTCTGACCAGGATTAATGGCTTTTTTGTCAACGATTCCATTGTCGTATGATGAAAGGTAAATAGCGTTAGGTGTAAGAAAGTAAAAACTATCACCTACAGCAGAAACATCATAAATATGGTCGTACATTTTTTCACTAATAGCCTGAAGAACATCAACACGTTCTGCAACCGCATTATCGAATTTATAGATATTTCCTTCTGATGTTCCTGCATAAACAGTTTCATCGGAGAGAGAGGCACACACGATTGATTCACCTTGTGCGATTCCTGTAAAAGTTCTGATAAGGTGTGGTTCAATAACGTTTTTATTTCTGTCGTTCTGAATCATATAGAGCTTAAACTGTCTGTTTTCGTTTACTATATAATAAAGATTCTGGTTTTTATTTGATGAAAAAATTACAGGCTCGTTTCCATTTACAGGAAATGAATTGATTGTGCTTCCTGTTACTGCCTGAATTACATAAATCTTTCCAGATTTGTATCCAGCAAAGAATACATTATTGTTAAACATCTGGGGCTGACTTAAAGATGCTTCTGTGTAAAACTTTGCTTTTTTGTCTCCAGTTTTAATATTGTAATAAAGAAGAGAGCCTGTTGGTGAGTACATTACAGCTGAGTTCTCTGTTGGAGAAGTAACTACCATGCTGACTGCACCAGAAGATTCTTTAAGTTTCTTAGAGGTAATTGAATTATTAGATGTATTAAGAAAGTATGTTCCTTTTACTGATGCAGTTCCACAGATTACATAAGTTCCCTTTGAAGAATAGCTTAATGATGTAATCTGGTCAGAAAAAATAAAGGCACACTTCCTCTGAAAAGTTTTCATGTTCCAGACTGACAGTAAATTCGAGGAAGCTCCATCACTTTCATAAATAGCAACATCATTTCCGTTTGGGCTTCTGGCAATCATCTTTATGGGTTGATCAGTAAACTGATAGTGTTCACCAAGCCCGTCCGAAGTCCATTTAATAAGAAAGCCATCAGAACCGGCACTGATTACATTTGCTTCTTCTCCGGCAACGCCTTCAAGAATTTCTACATCTGTAACAGCAGACTGGTGAGCCTGTGTTGAAGCATGAGACTGTCCCCAGATAACAGATGCAGAAAGTAAAAGCAGAAATAATGTAATTTTATTTTTCATGTAAAAGCCTCATAAAAAAATTATAGTCACCAATTACTGCGATTATAAGGAAAAATGCAATAAATGCGAATCCTATATATTGTATACGATATCGTGTTTTTGGTGAAATGCTCTTCCTGAACATAATTTCAAACAGAGATATAAAAATTAAACCTCCGTCAAGAACTGGTATTGGAAGAAGATTCATAATGAACAACGATAAACTGATAAGGGCAATAAAATTAAGCAGGTTAGAAAGACCGTTTTTTAGACTTAAAGAAAAACTCATGTTTACGGTGTCTCCCAGCATCTTTGTGATGGAGGCAGGCCCTGTTACAGCTTTTGTAATTTTAACCCCTTTGAATAAACCAGAAATTCCTTTGAAAATAGCCTTCAGCATAAACCATGTTTCTTTAAATGCCTGTATAAAACACTCTGGAAAACCATAAGTTTTTGACTGTTTCATTACTGAAGTTTCTGGAATATTTACAATTCCAATTTTTCCAGATCCTGTTTCAATGTCCATATCAGAGTGAACTGTAAAAATTATTGGAACTGAATCTCTTATAACCTTAACATTCAGATCTTTGTCGGGATTTAATGATACATATTTTACAATGTCACTAAAGTCTTCGATTTTGTTGCCGTCAATTTCAGTTATTATGTCACCGGAAAGAAGACCTGCTTCAGCGGCCGCAGATTTTGTTCCCGGATATACTTCATTTGCAAGTCTAATCTCCGAAGAAGCTGAAAAATATGTGTATCCAACTGTTGCAATAACAAGAAAACAGAGCCATGTTAAAATAATATTAAATAAAGGTCCTCCAAAAGCAATAAGAATTCGTCTTAAAGGATTAACACCATAAAGGGAATCTTTATCAGCTGAAATCTGGTATAAATCATTTTCAACAGCTTCTGAAAACTCTTTTTCACCCTTCATACCACAGTATCCTCCTAATGGAAGAAGGGAAATCCGCCAGTCTATGTTTTTTATTGTTTTGTGAATTAATACTGGTCCCATTCCTATGGAAAAGGATTCTACTTTTACACCGCATAACAGAGAAAATACAAGATGACCGGTTTCGTGAACGAATACGATGAAAGAGAGGACAAAAAGTCCATAAATAATGATTTTAATCTGGGAAAGTAATAAAAAAAAAGCTGTCATTTTAACCTATTATTGAATCGGCCAGTTTTCTTGCAATTTCATCTATTTCAAAAACGTCTTTCAAATCCCTGACAGGGGTCTGTAAACTTTTATCAAGCTGATTCATTACAGAAAAAACAGTGTCTGAGATGGATCTGAAATTGATTTTTTCCTCAATAAATTTTAAGGCTGCAATTTCATTAGCTGCATTGTAAGCTATAGGGTAGCAGTTATCTTTTTTTGCTGCTTCAAAGGCGAGAGAAAGTAAAGGAAAATCGTCAAGACGAGGTTTTTCGAATGTCAGGGTGCGTGAACCATCTGAAGTGTCTGTAAGATCAAAAGGCTTCATAGTGTTTGGCAAAATCTCTGGGTAATCCAGTGCCTGTATAATTGGATGTTTCATATCAGGGGATGAAAATTGCCCATAAACAATTCCGTCTTTTGTTCGAATCAGAGAGTGAATTATGCTCTGGGGATGAACGACTACCTGTATATTTTCTGTATTAAATCCAAAAAGTCTTTTGGCTTCTATTACTTCCAGACCTTTGTTTCCCATTGTAGCTGAATCTACAGTAATTTTTACACCCATGTTCCAGGTCGGATGTTTCAGAGCATCTTTTAATGTTGCATTTTTAATTTTTTCCGAGGACCATGTTCTGAAAGGGCCCCCTGAAGCTGTAATTATGAGCCGGTCAACGCTTTTTGTTCCACCACATTGATTTAGTAAAGTAAAAATTGCCGAATGTTCACTGTCGACTGGAAGAATTTTGCAGTTATTTTTTTTTGCCAGTTCAAAAATTATTGGACCTGCCATTACTACAGATTCTTTATTTGCTAATGCTAAATCAATGCCTGCTTCAAGTACCATAACGCTTGGTATGAGGCCAGCACTGCCGGCAATTCCATTTACAACGATGTCTGGTCGTGATTTGTCAATTAGTGATTTTATTCCTTCTACACCATCATCGGATGTTAAGGTATAAGGGCAGTTAAATTCTTCGGAAAGGGCTGTAACTTTATCCAGATTTTTGTTGGCGGATAACCCACAGCATGTAAAACGTTCAGGAAGGCTTCTGATTATATCAAGGGTACTTGTTCCGATGGAGCCTGTGCACCCCAGAACAAGAACTCTTTTATTTTTTGAAATATCTGACATTAGTTATTATTGAATTACAGTTTTAATCAGTGAAGGGTAGAGGTGAATGACTGCACAATAAAATACCGGTGCAGAGAATACAATACTGTCTACAGAATCTAAAATTCCTCCACGGCCAGGGACGATATTTCCTGAATCTTTACAGTCGGCCGATCTTTTGAATACAGATTCAACAAGGTCTCCGATGATTGATGAAACAGCCATTACGGCACCAAGTCCGATCAGTTTATAAATTGAGCCTGTAAAAATTTCTTCATGCCAAAGATACCAGCAAAGGGCACCGCTTAACATTGAACCGAAAATTCCACCACAGAATCCGGCAATACTTTTATTTGGACTGGCTTTAATGAATCCCTTATTGTTTTTTCCGAAAAGAACTCCAAAAAACCATGCCAATGAGTCACAGAAAAACACCATTGTAAGGAACATGATCAGTACTTCTCTGGAATGGAGGAAAAATGTCATTCGTGAAAGATAGGTAAACATTAATCCCATGTATGTAAGGATGGAGATGGATGTTACAAGGTGGCTGTTTGAATCTTCAAATGAGGACTGAGAAAGTACTTCCCATCCAAGAGAAATTAATATTGTAAGAAGATATACATAGGTAATAATATCATCATTAAAAACTGCAATTGATTCAGGATATTTCCAGTTAACAAAGGCTTTGATCGCCATCGAAAGATGAATAACAAATGTGAGAGAAATAATAAGCCATTTATTCTGAAGCTTAAAGTTATGACTGAAAAGGTGATATAGTTCTGCTGCTGCAGCACAGGCTGCAAGTGTAATAACGCAGTGAATTGCAATGTGATTGATCTGATTCAGCATTATAAGGGCAATAACTGCTGGTACACCAAAAAAGAAAATACAAAGTCTTGAAATGACTTTACTGTTCATAAAAACCTCATTTTGACTGATCCGGAACACCACCGAATCTTCTGTTACGTTTTTGAAATAATTCTATATCTTTAATAAACTCTTCTTCATTATAGTCAGGCCAGAGAGTATCTGTAAAGATAAACTCTGAATAAGCACACTGCCACAAAAGGAAGTTGCTTAGCCTCTGTTCACCGCCGGTTCTTATCATCAAATCTACATCAGGAAGTGTAGATATATCTAAAGAACTAGAAATCAATTCTTCTGTGATATTGTCCGGTGAGTTTGATTGATTTATGATTTTTTTGATGCCGCGTACAAGTTCATCTCGGCTGCCATAATTTATGGCGAGAATACAGGTAGTACCTGTAAAATGTTCAGTATCTTTTTTAGCGTCAATGATTTCTTTCTGGACATCTTCTGGAAGTCCGGAAAGATCACCTATATGATCTATTCTGATACCATTATCTTTATAAAAATCAAATTCAGCCCGGAGATGACCTTTAATGAGGTTCATAAGATATCCTACTTCTTCACGGGCTCTTTTCCAGTTTTCTGTAGAAAAAGTGTAGAGAGTTACATATTTGATTCCCAGAGAAGCTGCCTGCGAAACAATCTTCTTTGCAGAAGTAAGACCTTCTTTATGGCCTGCAGTACGAGGTAAACCTCTCTGTTTTGCCCAGCGACCGTTTCCATCCATGATGATTGCTACATGTTCTGGAACGCCCCGGGCTTTAATTTCTTCAACAGACATCTTTATGCCAGGATTTCCTTTTCCTTAGCATCGCAAACTGACTGAATTTCAGCAGTGTATTTGTCAGTGAGCTTCTGAAGATCGTCTGTTTCTTTTTTGAGCTGGTCTTCAGTAATTTCACCGGCTTTCTGTGATTTTTTGAGATCATCGTTTCCATCACGGCGGATGTTACGGATAGTTGTTTTGTAGTTTTCAGCCATTGCTTTAGCCTGTTTTACAAGTTCCTTGCGGCGGTCAGCAGTTAAGGCTGGAATCTGAATACGGATTACTTTTCCATCGTTTGATGGGTTTAATCCAAGATCTGCAACCAGAATTGCTTTTTCAATGTCTACGATAAGTGATTTGTCAAAAGGGGAGATAACAACAGTGCGAGCTTCAGGAATTGAAACCTGTGCTACCTGATTGAGTGGTGATTTCTGTCCGTAGTAATCAACACGAACTTTATCAAACATTGAAGCTGATGCACGACCTGTGCGAATTGAATTCATATCATTCTTTAATGCTTCAAGTGTTTTGTCCATTTTTGATTTTGCATCAAATGCCATAATTTATCTCCTTAAATAATAAAACATGTAAACAAGAAAAAAGTAAAAGCGGCCGAATACCATAATCCGGCCGCTTAAAACGTAATTGGTTATTTACCAAGAACGAAAAGAACGATTTTTCCAAAAGAAAGTTTTGAACCGGCTGCTTTACCAACTTCATCGAGTTTTTTAGCAACTGTGAATTTATCGTCTTTTACGAAAGCCTGGTCAACGAAACAGCTTTCAGCGAGAAGTTTAGAGATTTTACCCTGGAGGATACCATCTTTAACATTCTGTGGCTTTGAAGCCATTTTTTCGTCAGCAGCCATCTGAGCAGTAAAGATTTCTTTCTGTTCATTGATGAAGCTTTCTGGAACATCAGCTTTTGTGATGTATGATGGTGTAAATGCAGCAAGGTGGAGACAGCAGTCTTTTGCAAATGTTTTAACATCGTCTGCATCTGACCCTTCAACTACAACTACAGCACCAGTTTTGTTGTCGCCGTGTACATATGTACCAACAGAAGCACCAGCTGGAACTTCTACGCAGGCAGCACGACGAACAGAGATGTTTTCACGGAATTTAACGAGAGCTGGTTCGATAGCAGCCTTGTGCTCATCTGTGATTTCATCTGAACCGTTTTTAAGTGTGATTTCTGCAGCTTTTTCTGCAACAGCAACGAAATCAGGGTTGTTACCTACGAAGTCTGTTTCACAAACAACTTCAACGATAGCAACTTTGTTTCCTTCCTGTTTAATAACGATACGACCTTCGCCAGCAGCACGGTCTGTACGTTTTGCCATAGCAGCAAGACCCTTTTCTTTAAGGAGTTTTTCTGCTTCAGCCATATTTCCGTCTGTATCCTGGAGAGCTTTTTTACAGTCCAGCATACCGGCACCTGTTGATTCGCGTAATGCTTTTACATCAGCAGCTGTAAATGCCATATTGTACTCCTTAATTAGTTATCGTATTTGTCAGCGAGAGATTCTGGTTCGTTAGAAACTTCTTCTTCTTTGTTAGAATCTGTTGGCTGATAATTTGAGTAATCAACGATTTCTTCATCGTCTTTCTTTGTTGAAGCATCTGTAAGGATTTCTTCGTCGTCATTGAGAGATTCGATGATTTTAAGTCCTTCTTCGTTGTTAGCTTCTACAACTGCATTAGCAATAATAGAAGTGAAGAGGGAGATAGCACGGATAGCATCGTCGTTACCTGGAATTGGGTAGTCGATTCCTTCTGGGTTACAGTTTGTATCAACAACTGCAACGATTGGAATACCCATGCGGTGAGCTTCAGCTACTGCAATCTGTTCTTTGTGTGTATCGATAATGAAAAGAGCTCCTGGAAGTTCTTTCATTTCTTTAATACCACCAAGGTTTTTTGTAAGCTTATCTTTTTCTTTGAGGAGAGCAGCAACTTCTTTCTTAGTGAGCTTGTCGAAAGTTCCGTCGCTTTCCTGTTTTTCAATCTTCTTAAGACGATTAAGTGATTTTTTGATTGTAGAGAAGTTTGTAAGCATACCACCGAGCCAGCGGTTGTTTACATAATACTGACCACAGCGTTCAGCTTCTTTCTGAACTGCCTGCTGAGCCTGTTTTTTTGTTCCAACGAAAAGTACTGACTTTCCTGAAGCAACAATTTTGCGAACAGCTTCGTAGCTGTCTTTAATAGCACCGATTGTTTTCTGTAAATCGATGATGTGGATACCATTACGTTCTGCGAAGATATACTTCTTCATACGTGGATCCCAACGCTTAACCTGGTGACCAAAATGTACACCAGATTCAAGCAAACTCTTCATGGTTACAACTGCCATAAAGTGTCTCCTTCACCGGAAAAATTTAATCACTTTTTGACTAAATTTTTTCTCCGAACTCTGATTCTCGTGACGCATGATTTGCGTCCGGATGATTTACGAGCTTACGATTAATGCCAACGGATTCCCGTAAGTCCCGACATAAAATCCTTAAAAAGGATAATTATGTTCTTTAAGCATATCATAAAGCTCAAAGATAGGCAATCCCACTACATTTGAGTTTGTTCCTTCAATCTTTGAGATAAAACAGCTTGCAAGCCCTTGAATTCTGTAACCACCGGCAGCTCCATGCCATTCATCAGTATTTAAATACCAGTTGATTTCTTCATCGGTCATATTGTTGAATGTAACTTTTGTAATGGCAGTTCTGTTGCTTACGAAGTGTAATGTTCCGTTAAATAAAGCCATACCGGTAACAACTTTATGAGTTTTTCCCTGAAGGGATTTTAACATTTTGAATGCTTCTTCTTTAGTTTTCGGTTTGCCGTAAATTTTTTTTCCTGAAATAATTGCAGTATCAGCTCCAAGAACCCATAAAAATTCCTGAGCAGCAGGAAGTGATCTGATTACAGAATTAATTTTTCTTGTTGCAATAAATTCAGGAACTTTTTCCAGTTCCAAATCCTCAGGATATTCTTCTGTACAGGTTGGCATCATTACTTTAAAAGGAATTTTTAGAAGATTTAATATTTCCTGCCTTCTTGGCGACGAAGACGCTAAAATAATAGGCTGCATTTTTACTTCCTTTCTCAGCAGATTGTTGATTGACAATACAGGCTGAAATTTTTATTCTTTAGGTATGAGGGATTAGCTCAACTGGATAGAGCGTTGGCCTCCGGAGCCAAAGGTTGCGTGTTCGACTCACGTATTCCTCATTTATTTTTTTTATACCCCAACAGGCATAAAAAAACGGCATTGACTTAATAATAAGTAAATGCCGTTTTTTTTTATATAATCTTTCTTGTGAATAACTGATTATTATTTTGCGTCAGATTTCTTGCTGCCAGAGCTTCCCTGAAGCTTTTTAAGAAGTTCAAGAGCTCTTGTACGAACAGGTGTTACATAACGATAGTTTGTTGCAATCTGACCTACAGCCTGAATCATTGGACCTTTGTTTTCAACTGAGTCTGCAATTTTTTCATAGGCAATGAGAACTTCCAGAGCCAGTGAAGAAGTAGGGTTAAGAACTGCATTTTTCTTTTGAGCCCATGCGATAGTTTCAGAAACTTCGTCATTGTTATTGATTCCGATTTCTCCAAGAGAGCGGATAGCAGCTGTAATAACCATTGGTTCGTTATCAGCAAGTGCAATTTTTACGAGAGTATCCTTTGATTCTTCTGTTTTTACGTTTGCAAGGATATCACATGCTTTTGCACGGATATCAGGAAAGTTGTTTACGAGACGACCGTTTGTTCTTGCCTGACTTGTAATACCTTCACCAGCAAGAGAGTCCAGTGCTCTCATCATGTCTGGTGTTGCACGACCTTCGTTTACTGCATTTTCAAGATACTGAAGTGCAACAAGTTTATTGTCCCTTTCTTCAGAGTTTGCCAGTTCTGTAATTACTACATCTTCTACGCTGCTCAAATATTCACTTTCAACTGATGATTCATTTGATTTCTGTACTGACTGCTGCTGTGCTGTTAATGTTGCAGAAAAAACAACTGCCATTAAACCTGCTGCTACATATTTTATAGATTTCATTAAAAAATCCCCCTTGGATATATAATTGATAATCGGCAGATTACAATCAATTATTAAAAAAATTATAAATAAATATGGTATAAAATTCAACTTTTACTTAACCTTCAATTTCTGGAAGATGGAGTTCCCAATGACCATCTTTTTTATTGAAGTAGTAATATACGGTTACTCGTTCTGCTTCTTCTGCAGTCGCCGGAGTTGTTACCTGAACGGCTTTAACGTATGTATCTGAAACATAGCGGATTGCTGTTACCTGACGTCCGATTCTTGAAGAAACAAAAACATATTTGAAGTAATCCTGAAGGTTTCTTATCTGAAGACCTTTTACAGGAAGCTTGCTCTGAGCTTTTTTTAGGTTTGCAGGCTTTGACCAGTACTCTTTTGATTCTGAATCTACATAGATGAGCCATGACTGATAGTCAAAATCTTTCATGATTGTAGAAAGTTTATCAATGATATTCATGATCTCAGCCTGGTCGGATTCGAATGTATCTTTTGAAACTGAAAGGTTTCCGACAGCCAGGTGATAATCATCATTTATTACTTCTGCTTCAACAGGTTTTTCTACTGGTTTTACTTCTTCCTCAACTGGAGCTGGTGGATTTTTTGTAGAGCCGCAGGAGATTAATGCAGTAACTGCCAGTGGTAATAATGTAATGTAGAAATGCTTAGTAATTTTCATATTTAAAATATACATCACTTGAGATATTGCGTCAAACGTGTTAAAACCAATTTATGACTATTGCTTTATTTCCGGGCAGCTTTGATCCGCCCACTTATGGACATCTGAATGTTATAGAAAGAGCCAGCAAGCTGTTTGACAGTCTTGATGTGGTTGTTTCCGCAAATCCTGGAAAACAAAACCTTTTTTCAGCCGATGAAAGGGTAATGATGCTTAAAACTCTGGTTGAACCATATCATAATGTAACAGTTCATAGCTGGGATAAGCTTATTGTTGAATATGCCAAAATGGTCGATGCAAAAGTTCTGGTAAGGGGTATTCGGAATGTTAATGATTTTTCTTATGAGTTTGATCTTTCATTGATGAATCATAACCTGAATTCAAATATTGAAACATTATTTATGCCTACTGAGGCCAGGTATGTAATTGTAAAATCCAGTTCAATTAAGGAACTTGCACAGTTTGGAGGAGATATTTCAGGAATGGTTCCGCCGGTGGTGTGTGAAGCTGTAATGAAAAAGTACTCGCAGAAAAAGTAATTTTCTTAAAATGACAAAATGTGTAAATATGTCATAAAAACTATTGACAGTTTTAAAAAACTAAAGTATTTTGAATTGACATTCAGACGGGAACTGTTATAATATTAAACCCGTTATACATAAACATATTTATAGTGAGGTTATATAAATGGCAGTACCTAGAGCGAAAACTTCAAAAGCAAGAACACGCAGACGCCGTGGTGTAAATATGCATCTCGAAGCTCCACAGCTTGTTGAATGTGGAAACTGTGGAAATCTTGTTTTGCAGCACCATGTATGTCCAAAATGCGGTTTCTATCGCGGAAGACAGGTAATCACTCCAGAAGTTAATGGTTAATTCCATCCTTTTAAGTGATAGAACTAATTAAACAGGAGAATAAAATGGACGAATTATTCGTAAAAATCCAGAAGCTTATTGCAGAAAAACTTGAAATTGAAGAAGACAAAATCACTCTTGATTCTTCTTTCCGTAATGATCTCGGCGCTGACAGCCTCGACACATACGAACTTGTTTATGCAATCGAAGAAAATCTCGGTGTAAGCATTCCTGATGAAAAAGCAAACGAATTTGAAACAGTTCGCGATGCTTACAACTTCATCAAAGAAGAACAGTCTAAATAATTATTATTGATTATTTACTTCAAACACAGGCTTCATTTTAAAGTCTGTGTTTTTTTTTATCCCGCCGGATTTTTTTTTCAAAGGGAATCAGGCAGGATAAGAAAATAGGGGAAAAAATGATTATTATGAAATCTATTTTTAAAAAAGACAGTCTCCCTGCTGACAGAAAAAATAAATTAAATTTATTCTGTAAAAAAATTAACATACGTTTTAATGATCTTGAGCTGCTGAATCAGGCCTTTTGTCACCGGTCTTTTTCAAATGAAGTTAATGGAAGCAAGCAGTATAACAATGAAAGACTGGAATTTCTGGGTGACAGTGTTTTGGGTATGGCAACAGCATCATTTCTTTATGAAACTCTAAGGGATAATCCTGAAGGAGAACTTGCCAGAATTAAAAGTATTGTAGTCTCAGAAAAAGCACTTGCTCCCATTGCCCGGAATATTGGTATTGATTCAATGCTTATTCTTGGAAAAGGTGAAGAGATGAGTGGAGGGCGGCAGAAAGATGCAATACTTGCAGACTGTGTGGAAGCTGTAATAGGTGCATATTTTCTTGATTCAGGTTTTGAAGCTGCGGAAAAGCTTGTCTTGTTGCTTATTGTTCCCGAGATAGAAAAAGTATTGCAGAATAAAGGGCAGAAAGATTATAAAACAATTCTTCAGGAAAATTATCAGAAGAAATATAAAGTTTGTCCTGCATATGAACTTGTTAAGAAAACAGGTCCTGATCACGACAAAATCTTCTGGGTAAGTGTTAAGCTGAAGGAAGTTACTTATGGACCGTGCCAGGGGAAAAATAAAAAAACTGCAGAACAAAATGCTGCAAAACTGGCTCTGGAAACATTGGGTTGGTTGTAAAAAAAATTAAAAAAAATGAGTTTTAAGTTATTGACACCTTTATGCAATTTTGATATATTTAATTCATAAGTTCTGCGGTAGTCATATAACGGCTCATTATCTCAGCCTTCCAAGCTGATGACGAGGGTTCGACTCCCTTCTACCGCTCTAAGTTAAGGTTCAATCTACTAGGTTGAACCTTTTTTTATGCTTAAATTTTTTAGTAGTAGGGAGTCGAACCCTGCGGGTTCTGCCGCACAGGCATAGCCTGTGGCGGAGACTCGCTAAAAACAGTCCACCGCACTGTTTTTGCCACTGGGTGGCCGCTCCCTACTTCTACCGCTCTAAATCTTGAAAGCTAAGTCCTTATATTATAAAGACTTAGCTTTTTTTTATTTACCCGTTTTTTACTAAGTGACAGTAAAATGACAGTAATTCCTTGCATATTTTTTTATGTAAGGAGAAAGCGATGCGTGGTTATTTCTTTGTTTTTAAGCGCACACTTCAGTCTGGAAACAAAATCTTTTATTATCAGGCCTATAAACCAGATGGAACTCTTTCTACAGCCAGAAGTACCGGTTGTATTTGCAAAAGGGAAGCAGTAAGGTTCTGTGAATCTCTGCTGATGGAAGGGAAAATCTGGACAGGAACTAATCTGACTTTTGCACAATATGCAACTCATTTCTTTGACAATGATTCTATCTGGGTTCAGCCACCGCTACAAAAAAAATCCCCTGCCGGAAAATATCATACGACAGGGGACGAGTACTCCCAAAAGAGTCCTCAGCTTGTTATTTGACAGCCATTAGTTAGACTGTACGTAAGCCTTGTAAGTAAGAGCTGGAGTAATGTCTATGTAGGATCCGTCAATTATAAAGAATGTATTACTGTTGCTTTTACTTTTTCCATCTTTCATGGTTTTCGTATTGCACCATGTGTATGTTCTGTCAGCAAC
>JAZQNJ010000086.1:0-9931 GCA_045627285.1 Treponema sp.
AGCAGAAACTCTTGCTACAGCTCTTGGCCGCGTTTATACATTCGGACCAACTTTCCGTGCAGAAAACTCAAATACAACACGTCACCTGGCAGAATTCTGGATGTGTGAACCAGAGATGGCCTTCTTCGACCTTGAAGACGACATGGACATTCAGGAAGAATTCATCAAATACCTTCTTAACTGGGCACTTACAAAATGTGCAGCAGATATGGAATTCTTCAACAAGAGAATTCAGCCTGGCGTAATCGACACTCTCCGCCACGTTGTAGAAACTCCATTTAAGCGTGTTTCTTACACAGAAGCAGTTGCAGAACTTGAAAAACACGCTGACGAATTTGAATTCAAACCATACTGGGGATGCGATCTTGCTACAGAACACGAACGCTACCTTACAGAAAAAATCTATAAGTGTCCTGTAATGGTTTACAACTATCCGAAAGAAATCAAGGCTTTCTACATGAAGCTTAATGATGACGGAAAAACAGTTAAGGCTGTAGACGTACTCGTTCCAGGACTTGGCGAAATCATCGGTGGTTCTGAACGCGAAGAAAGCAACGACAAGCTGCTTGGCCGCATTAACGAACTTGCACTTAATCCGGAAGATTACAGCTGGTACTTAGACCTCCGTAAGTTTGGTACAGTTCCACACTCAGGATTCGGTCTTGGATTTGAACGCCTCCTGCTTTATGTAACAGGTATGCAGAACATCCGTGACGTAATTCCTTACCCACGTGCACCAAAACTTGCAGACTTCTAGCACAGTTTAACAATTGTCCGGTCCTATGGCTTACCACATTTTTCAGATGGTAAACCTTATAACCGGACTTTTTTTTATTTAAATTGATTTCTTTTATGCTATAATAAGGCCTATGCGTCAGTTAAAGGACTTCAAGAAAATTACTTTTACAACAATCTGCCAGTCACTATTTCTTACTATAAAATACTTCATACAAAATGGTCTTTTATCTTATGCAAGTGCCTGTTCATTTGACCTGCTGTTTTCTGTTACTCCAATCATCATGATGATTGTTATGATTCTCATTCGTGTAGTAAAAGCCGTACATCAGTCTACAGCCATTATCGATACAATATTTACAATGATTTTCGAAAAGGTTCCTGAGCTTCAGACATATCTGGATCCGGAAACTATCATTTCAAGCGTTACAAATATCAAGCTCATCAACCCCCTGGAAATCATCCTTGTCCTTTTTATTATATGGATGGCCAGACGCCTTTTTGCATCGATTTTTGCTTCAATGAGAAATATTTTCCACGACCAGCAGAAAAGACAGCCTCTCCTTAACCAGGTTCTGGCTGTTGTTTTTGAACTTGTAATCATCCTTACTGCAATTGCAATCGTTATCACCTTTGCCACACTGCAGACAATTCTTTCCATGCCGGTATTTCATACAATTCCTCAGCTGGATTTTATTTTTGAAGGTTTTCTTTCAGAAAGTTTTGTAAGCAATTTTCTTCCTAACCTCTTTATATTCATTACAATTACAATTCTCTATTTAGGAGCTGCCGGTACAAAACCTGGATTCTGGCTCAGTTCTATTTCAGGATTTCTCTGTACAGGTTCCTTCTGGATTTTCCGTTTTATACTGCACCTTACAGTCGATGTAAGCCGTTACAATATGATTTACGGTGTTCTTGCCCAGGTAATCATTCTTCTGATGGACATTTTCTTCTTCTTCGTTTTCTTTCTTTTCTTTGCTCAGTTTATTTTTGTCTTCCAGTTTTTTGATGAACTTCTTCTTGGTGAAATTTATCTTCTGCCAAAAGATACAAAAGAATCAAAAATGACATATCTGTACAGACAGCTCTTTATTCGCCCGGATTTTCTTATGGCAAAATATTCCAGCGTACTGCACTTCTCCGAAGGTGAAACTATTTATACCCCGGGAAGTGATATGTCAGATGCCTATTACATCACCAGTGGCACCGTAGAAGTTATCCGAAATGAAACTGTTGAAATTTTTCAGGAGGGTTCTTTCTTCGGAGAAATGAACTGTATCCTGAATCAATCCAGAAACTCCAGTGCAATTGCAAAAACTGATGTTCTGGTAGTTGTTATAAAAGCTGAAACATTCCGCCTGCTTGTAGACCAGAATCCCTCTGTGGCACAAAAAGTTCTTGGTCAGGTAAGTTCATACTTTACCACAGTTTATGGTCTAACAAACAATCCAAACTCAGATAAGACTAATTCTCTAAATATCTTTTTTCCGTTATAATAAATAGAAAAATTTTTATTATTAAGGAAAAGAAATGTCACGCTCAAAAATCGTAGTCCTGGATTTTGGTTCTCAGTATGCACATTTGATCGCAAAACGCTTCCGTGCACTGGGGTATTATTCAGAAATCGCACTTCCTTCAACAGATCTTTCTGTTTTTGAAAATGCAAAGGGAATTGTTTTTTCAGGGGGCCCTGCTTCTGTATACGAAGACAAAGTTCCTGATTTTAACAAAGATATTTTGAACCTTAACCTTCCTATTCTCGGTCTCTGCTACGGTCACCAGCTTATGTCATATTCTTACGGTGGAAAAGTTGGAAAGGCAGATGTTGGTGAATTTGGTTTTGCTACCCTTAACATGACAGACGCCGGAAAAGAATCTCCTCTTTTTAAGGGAGTTTCAGCTTCTACACAGGTATGGATGAGCCATCAGGATGCAGTTCTTTCTCTTGGAGAAGGTTTTGAAGTAATCGGTTCTACAAAAGACTGTCCATACGCTGCCCTTCAGAATCTTTCAAAAAAGCGTTTCTCCCTGCAGTGTCACTGTGAAGTAAAAGATACTCCTGAAGGAAATAAAATCTTCCAGAACTTTGCAGACATTTGCGGAATGGAAGTTAACTGGGACGAAGATACAGTTCTCAACCACATTCTCGAAACTATTAAAGCTGATGCAAAAGATAAAAACGTTCTCCTTTTCCTTTCTGGCGGTGTGGACTCAACAGTTGCCTTTGCACTCTTAAATAAAGCTCTTGTTCAGGAAAGAGTTCTTGGTCTCCACATCGACACCGGCTTTATGCGCAAAAACGAATCAAAAAATGTGAATCTGGCCTACAAAGAAAAGGGATTAGATAAATATATTGTTGAAGATGCTTCAGAAAGCTTCCTTAAGGCAATTGCCGGTCTTACAGATCCACAGAAAAAACGCATGGCTGTAGGTGAAAACTTTATTACAGTCCGCGACGCTGTTGTAAAAGCCCAGGGGTTGGAGAATGATTCAATCGAGTTGAACGACAGTTCAACTCGTAAGACATCGGCAAAGCCGATGTCATGGATGCTGGCTCAGGGAACACTTTATCCTGATATTATTGAATCAGGCGGAACAAAAAACTCTCACACAATCAAAACACACCATAACCGCGTTGACGGAATTCAGAAACTTATTGCACAGGGGCTTATTATTGAACCTCTTAAAGACCTTTACAAGGATGAAGTTCGGGCCATGGGTAAAAAACTTGGTCTTGCAGATGAACTTGTGATGCGACATCCATTCCCTGGTCCTGGACTTTCAATCAACGTACTCTGCTCTGACGGAAAATTTACAGAAAAAGACGAAGAAGAGCTTAAGCTTGCACAAAAAGAACTTGATGAAGTTGTTATCGATCAGTTCTGCGAAAACTGTACAAAAGACCTTAAGCGCTCTGTTCTTCCAGTTCGCTCAGTTGGTGTTCAGGGAGACTTTAGAACTTACCGCTTCCCTGCATGTCTTACTTTCAGGGCTGAAGGTGAAGGTTTCTACCACATCCCTGGAAAACGCGAAAAAGTAGAAGCTGCTTCTTCAAACATTACAAACGAAGCAACATACCTTAACCGTACAGTAATCAAGCTTTACCAGAAACCATCAGTAAAAGACAGCGACATGAAGCTTCAGGAAGGCTACTGTGACCGCCGCCGCCTGGACCAGCTCCGCGAAGTTGACAACATTGTTCTTACAGAACTTCACAAACGAGGTCTTTATAACTCAATTTTCCAGCACCTTACAATCGATCTGCCATACGCTTCAACTGCAGAAAACGCCAGTTTTGTACTCCGTCCTGTATGTTCAGAAGATGTAATGACAGCCCGTTTTGCCTGGTTTGATAAAGAAGTATTTGAAAGCATCATAAAACAGATTGCATCCCTTCCTTTTGTTGATGCACTTTATTTTGATGCTACAAATAAACCACCTGCAACTTTTGGATGGGAGTAAACTAATTTGAACGATCAGGTTAAGCAGACCAGAACTTTTAAACTCAGAACCCTCAATATAATTTTTCTTTCTGCAGTAGGTGTGCTTTGCCTGTTCCTAACTCTTTTTACAGGACACCTTCTTTACCAGTTTCAGACCTACGTCTGGCTTTCAGAGCAGCATTCAATAATTTCTACTGCGGCTCTGGAGCTTCAGGCAAGTTCAGATTATCTTACAGAAGAAGTAAGACTTTTTGTTCTGTCATACGATTTTAAGCACGTTGAAAATTACTTTAACGAAACAAAGGTAGTTCAACGCAGAAACAAGGCTGTAGAAAAAATTCGGAATATTGCAGAATCAAGTGTACTCTTTCCAGGAATAGACAAAAATGATTCAGGCAGTTCAGCTTCAGAATCTCTCTTACTTCTTCAAAAAGCATTGGATGAATCAAATCAGCTTGAGCAGATGGAATATCAGGCCATGAAGCTTGTACTTCAGGGAACTGGACAGATATCCAATCCGAACCTTAATATTCCAGAAGAAATTCTCAACACAAAATTAAGCTCCGATGATGAAAACCTGGCCCCACAATACAAAATACCTAAGGCCTGGATAATTCTTTTTTCGCAGGAGTATCTTCAGTCTAAACTCACAATTTCTGATTACAAAACAAAAGCTATACAGCATATTCTGAACAAGGCAAAAATTGCCCATGACAAAAGACTTGATGAGCTTAAATCAGTTTTTATAATGCTGATGCTCTGTATTGCAGGAATCTTTATTACAAACCTGATTTTCTTCTTCGGTATTATCCGTCTGGTTATACGACCTCTTTATTCATTTATTAAAGATATCGGAAACAACAAAAAACTAAAGTCAACAAAAACAAAAGAATTTAATATCCTGTCAGATACATACAATATGATGTATGACAAGAATGAAGCAAACGAAATTCTCCTTCGCCATAAAGCCGAACATGATGAACTTACAGGCCTGATGAACAGAGCGGCCTTTTCTCAGTTAAAAGTTGCCCTTACAAATTCTGAAGAAGATATTGCCCTAATAATCATTGATGTAGATTCCTTTAAGACAATAAATGATACAAAGGGACATGAAACAGGTGATAAAATCCTCAAGCATGTTGCAGAAACACTTCTTAAAAATTTCAGAACATCAGACTATGTATGCCGTGTTGGTGGGGATGAATTCTGTGTAATCCTAACTCAATGTGACATTGATCACAGAAAAACAGAAGCACTCATTTCTTCAAAGATGAGCCGCATTAAGGAAGAACTTTCTAAAGGTCTTGATGAAATATCTACAATCACCCTTAGTGCAGGAATAGCCTTAAGTCAGGAAGGCTGGTCGGAAGATTTATACAACAATGCGGACAAAGCCCTGTACAGAGTTAAAGGATCCGGTAAAAACAATTTTGGTTTTTACATCGAAGATTTTTAGTGTTATATTGAATCTTCCTTAATGACCATATTGTAATCGGTCTTCTTTACAAGAGCATCAAAAAGCCGGCGTTTTACACCATCATCACCATCAGTAAGCATATCAAGCTTACTTCGTGTAGTTTTTCTGGAAGAATTTATCTGATAATGGCAGGTGCATGTAAATCCAAAAAAATCACATTCCTTTGCTCTGTCAACAATAACCTGCTGTGGACAATAACATAAAGGCCGAATAACTTTTACAGGATACTTTTCGTATTCCAGTACAGGAGGCATACCTCCAAGAGTTCCTTTTTCCATAACGTTCATCAAAACTGTTTCCAGAATGTCATCCATGTGATGTCCTAAAGCGATTTTGTTACAGCCATTTTTCAGAGCAAATCTTAAAAGCTCCGTACGACGCTGTGTAGAACACCAGTAGCAGCCTACTTTATGGCCCTCTTTTGATCTGGCATTTACATCAATATTAATAGTAACAAGCTTTATATCCCACTTTTTAAAGTTTTTTAAAATATTTTCTGGCAGTTCCTTTCCAAATTCTGTCTTAACAAACAAAGGTATAAATTCAAAATCAGAATCTTTCCTTTTTTTTCTATTGGCAAAGTATTCAATCAAAGCTGTACTGTCTTTACCACCAGATGCACCAATAAGAATTTTATCACCCTTTTCAATCATATTGTAATCGTAGCAGGCTTTATCTATAATGCTGAAAATTCGTGGCTGCCCCATTTCTATATTCTCCTTAACACTTCTGACAGAAGAGGAATAAGTTGTTTTTTACGACTGACAATACCCTTCATAAAATAAGCATTGTCCTCAACTTTAGGATAATTAAGAAGCTGCTCAAGCTCAATGCTTCCCAGCAAAATTAAAATTGAATCCAGACGGGTTATGTCAGTTACAAGCAGTGCTGCAAAATCAAGATTTTTCTGAGACTGACACTTTTTAAGCTCCGAAAGTATTTCATCCTTACGGGAAAGGACTTCAGAAGGATTTCCTGTTTCTATCTGACTTACAATAAAGTTAAACTTAAACTCGTTGTATTGTTTCATATCCATCAGAACTATATCTGAAGCAGAACGATTGCCAAGTCTGCTTCCAGCCTCAAGAATTTCCCGGCCATATTCCTGAACATTAAGATCTGCAATTTTTGCAAGCATGTCAGCTGTCTTTATATCAGTTTCAGTTGTTGTTGCAGATTTTAGAATAAGTGTATCGCTCAAAATCCCCGAAAGAAGCAGAGCCGCTGTTGTCCTGTCTATGGGGATTTTCTCCTCCTGATATAGACCGGCAATAATTGTTGCAGTTGAACCTACAACTTTATTGATAAACGTAACGGGACTCTTTGTTGAAAAAGTACCGATTCTGTGATGATCTATAATTTCTTTTACAGGAAAATTTTCAATTCCATCTACAGCCTGGCTTAATTCATTATGATCAACAAGACTTACAGCGATGTCAGGTTCTCCAAGCAGCTGATTTTCTGTAATACTACCAATTATTTTATTATCATCATCGACAACAGGAAGAATATGCCCCGGTGTATTTTTTAAAAGAATCTTAACTTTATTCACGGAGTCTGTTCTTTTTACTGCCTGTACACTGCAGTCACAAGCTTTTGAAACAGGAGCAGACCATGCAATCAGCATAGAAGTTGAAGCTGTATCAAAAGGACTTACAAGTACACAAACTTTATTTTCAACCGCAAGTTTAAGATTTTCCTGGGATACGGAGCGTCCTCCACTTACAATTACACAGTAGACTCTGTTCTTAATGGCATATTCAACAATATCATCCCTGTCACCACATACAACAATAAGATTCTGGTCTTTTCTTGAATCCACCGTCTTTTTAAAAGATTCCAGATTTGAGGCAGCTGCAACAATTGTACATGAACTGTAACCATCTTCCTTAAATAACTCAACATCGCAGGCCAGAATTGCACCAAGGCTTTCACGAAGAAGATTTCTGTTTGTAAAAACCTTTATGTGATGTTCAGGATTCAAAGAATAAATCAGGTTCCTGGCAAAAACTGAATAATGAAGCAACCCTTTAAACCTGCCGTCACCGTCAGTAATAAAAAGAAAATGATAATCGTTTTTGTACATTAGAGATGATGCAGCCTGAAGAGAAAGAGTTTCTTCTGCACTTGCAAAATCTTGACTCATAAAATGGAGAACCTTTGGCGATAAATCCCCATGAAACTCAGGAGGTTCAACTAAAAACCTGTCAAAGATATACTGTGTTTGAGGAGAAAGTTTTCCGGCTCGTGCAGCAACATAGGATTCAGAAAGTCCATCCCGTTTTAAACATGCATTTTTTAGTGCTGCAAAGCACCATGCACTAACGATAGAATCGGTATCAGGGTTTTTATGTCCAAAAACGTAAGTTGTTTTCTTCATTTTAACTAATTTCCATTAAAAAAGCGGCAGTCTAAAAAACTACCGCTCATAAATTAAGCACGACCTGTTTTTTTAATAGGATCGCTGGTTAAATCAACTCCAAGTTTTTTGAAAATCTTGCGGTCAACTTCGCTAAGCATAACAGTTGTATGAACCTGACAGCCTTTAAGCTGTGGAAGTGCATCAATTGCTTTTTTACAGTTTTCATCATGGAGAGATAGCATGGCAAGGGCAACAAGAACTTCATCAGTATGGAGACGAGGGTTATTGCCTTTAAGATAATTAACCTTCATATTCTGAATCGGTTCAATCATTTCTGCAGGAATAAGTTTAACCTTGTGGTCAATGCCGGCAATATGCTTTGTAGCGTTAAGAATAAGGGCTGCACAGGTTCCCAGAAGATCAGATGTTTCAGATGTAATGATTGTACCGTCACTAAGTTCGATTGCAGCAGCAGGAAGTCCGGCCTTAGCACCTCTCTCGTTAGCAGCAACAGTAACTTTACGGTCTTCAGGTTTAAGAGAAGACTGCTGCATCAAAAGACTGAGCTTGTTAACTTCAGCTTCAGTAGCTTTACCTTCGGCAAGATTACAGAGAGCTGTGTAATAACGGCGGATGATTTCCTGATTAGAAGCTTCACGACAAGCCTCATCGTCAAAAATACAGTTTCCAGCCATATTAACGCCCATGTCTGTTGGCGATTTATAAGGATTTGAACCGTAAATTCCCTTAAAAATAGCATCAAGAACAGGATAAATTTCAATATCGCGGTTATAGTTTACAGTAGTTTTTCCGTAAGCTTCCAGATGCCATGGGTCAATCATGTTAACATCGTTAAGGTCAGCAGTTGCAGCTTCGTAAGCAATATTTACAGGATGCTTAAGAGGAATATTCCAGATAGGGAAAGTTTCAAACTTAGCATAGCCGGCTTTTACACCACGTTTATTTTCGTTGTAAAGCTGACTGAGACAAACAGCCATTTTTCCGGAACCAGGGCCTGGAGCAGTAATAACAACCAGAGGACGAGTAGTTTCAACATAGTCGTTCTTACCGTAACCTTTGTCAGAATCGATAAGGGCAACGTTATTAGGATAACCTTCAATCATGTAGTGGAAATAAGATTTGATGTTCATTTTCTTGAGGCGTTTTGCAAATGCCTTAGCACTTTCCTGCCCGTCAAAATGAGTAATTACGACAGAACCAACATAAAGTCCCCGTTTCATAAATTCATCGCGAAGACGGAGAACATCCTTGTCGTAAGTAATACCAAGATCACCGCGGACCTTATTTTTTTCGATATCAACTGCACTGATTACAATTACAATTTCAGCCATATCAGCCAGCTGCATAAGCATTTTCAACTTGCTGTCAGGCTCAAAACCAGGAAGGACACGGCTGGCATGGTAGTCGTCAAAAAGCTTGCCGCCGAATTCAAGATAAAGCTTGTCGCCAAAATGTCCGATGCGTTCTTTAATGTGCTCAGACTGAATCTTTAAATATTTTTCGTTGTCAAATCCGTTTCTCATAACGGATATATAATATACCGCATTTTTATGATTTTATAAAGGGGAAAGTCGTCCGATACCTTAAGGAGCGACAGCGTTGCCGCAAAAGCAGTCCGATGAAAAGCTTATAGTGAGATACTATGATTTATAAATCAGTGAAAATGTGATTCTCAGATTCAACGAAATCTGAGAGTCGACGGGCCCATTCCTTCAACGCCTTTGAAATTCCATATCATTCAAAAACAGTTACAATAATACATCAAAACATTTTAATGTATTTATTATGAACTTCATTGAAGTTGAGCGTCTCACAGATGTGTGGGAACAGATAAAACAATACGAAAATTTTTCCAGCAATACTGAATTATTCAGATACATAAAAGCAGAA
>JAZQNJ010000087.1:0-51857 GCA_045627285.1 Treponema sp.
GTAAAGACCAGTTTCTTTATTGCACATAATGTCGTAAACATTGAAGAACTGCCTGTAAATATCATCAACATTTTTGCAGCTGTTGAAAGTAGTTTCATATTCCATGTAGAACGGCTGAGCCATATAAAGACCATCAAGCCAGATCTGGTTTGGATAAATCTTTTTGTGCCAGAAGTTTCCTTCTTTTGTACGAGGCTGTCCCTTTACCTGTTCATAAAGCTTATCAAGAGCATTTTTGTACTTTTCTTTGCCTGTAAGACGATAAAGAGTAAAAAGGTTTTTACCACCGTTCAGTTCATCACAGTTCCATGTTTCGATGTTATAACCATCAATGGATCCGTCATCATGAATTCTAAAATCTTCATAATAGTCAGCAAATTTAAGATATTTTGGATCATTGCTTGTGTTGTAAATTTCAAGAAGGGCCATAATCATACAGCCGTCTATATAATCCCAGCCTGATTTTTTTCCAGCTCTGGCTTTTTCAATATTCCAGATTGGGAATTCGGCTGTAGATTTTGTCATCAGATCATCGATGTACTGTTCAATAACTGTTGTGTCCATAAGTAAGGAAGACTCCTGAAAAATTTGTGCAAGTTGTAAATCAAGCACAGTTTTATTATAATACTATAGAAAATATTTAAAGTATAGTAATTATTTATATGGAGTAACATCAATCTCCAACCGCTGTTCCAGGGCTTGCTGACGCGCGGTGGTTCCCACTGGCTTCGCCACCCTTCCATAGCGGACTAAGTTTTATTTACATAAGGAACAATTAAATGGCAGATCCAAAATCAACCCTTAAAAATCTTATTGCAGATGCAGTTAACGAAATCATAAAGGAAAAATCAATCGAAGCAGAAACTGTTACCGCAGAAAAGGTAGTAGCACAGGATTCTCCAAATCCGGAAATGGGAGATATCGGTTCTCCAATGTTCGTATTTGCAAAATCACTCCGTCTTGCCCCACCGGCAATTGCCCAGGAAGTTGCAGCAAAAATCGGCGACAAAGCAGCCGGGCTTGGAACAGTTCTTGCAGTAGGACCTTATGTAAATGTAAAGCTTGATAAAGCAGGAGCTGCAGAAGACATACTTTCAAAAATCGAAACACAGGGAAAAGACTACGGAACATTAAATAACGACGGCAAAGCACATCTTGCCGGCAATAAAGTAATGATCGAGTTCTCTTCTCCAAATACAAACAAACCACTTCACCTTGGCCACATGCGTAACGACGCCCTTGGAGAATCAGTAAGCCGCATCCTTAAAAAAGCAGGTGCAGAAGTATTCAAGGTTGACCTTATCAACAACCGCGGAATCCACATCTGTAAATCAATGCTGGCATACAAACTCTTCCACGAAGCAAAAGGTGACACACCGGAAACACTTGGAATTAAAGGCGACCACTTTGTAGGCCAGTGCTATGTAGAATTTGACCAGTACCTTAAAGGCGCAAAGGATGGCTCCACACCGGCACATCCTGAAGCACAGGAACAGGCAGAAGAAATGCTCCGTCAGTGGGAAGCAGGTGATCCAGAAGTTCGTAAGCTGTGGCAGACAATGAACGACTGGACCTTTAACGGCGTAAAAGAAACTTATGACAGAACAGGCGTTTCATTCGACAAGTTCTATTTTGAAAGCGAAACATACCTTAAGGGAAAGGACGAAATTAAAAAAGGCGTAGAAAAAGGCGTATTCTTTGTGGCAGATGACGGCTCAACCCGAGTTGATGTTACAGAAGCAGTAGGAAAAGGCAAAGACGGCGAAGACCACGAAAAGGTACTTCTCCGCAAAGACGGCACTTCCGTTTACATCACACAGGACATTGGAACAGCAATCAGCCGCCACGACGACTATCCGTTCAACGAGCTTGTTTATGTAGTAGCTTCAGAACAGATATTCCACTTTAAGGTATTGTTCTACATCCTCAAAAAGCTGGGCTTTGACTGGGCTAAAAAGCTCTATCACTTAAGCTACGGACTCGTAAACCTTCCAAACGGACGCATGAAGAGCCGCGAAGGAACAGTAGTAGATGCAGATGACCTTATCGACTCACTCCACGCAGACGCACTGGCAGCAATCAAGGAACGAGGCCGGGAAGACGAGCTTGGCAATGCAGACGAAGTAGCAGAAAAAGTTGCCCTTGCAGCCCTCCACTACTATCTGCTTCAGGTTAGCCCTGTAAAAGATATGATTTTTAATCCGGAAGAATCCTTAAGTTTTAACGGAAACACAGGTCCTTATTTGCAATACATGGGCGCCAGAATTGCATCAATACTCCGCAAGGCAGAAGAAGAAGGCGTAAAACCAGCAGCTGCAAAAGATGCCGCTCCGCTTCTCAAGGCAGCAGAAGAATGGGATCTTTTAAAACGACTTGGAGAATATCCTGAAACAATTGCAAAGTCAGCAGACAACAAAGATGCTTCCGTATTGACAGCATACATCTACGATATTGCCAAGCTTTTTGCAAAATTCTACCAGCAGTGTCCGATTATGGGAGCCGAAGACAACGCCCTCAAATCAGCCCGCCTCACACTTGCAAAAGCCACACTCCAGGTACTCAAAGAAGCAATGGAGCTTGTTCTGGTACCATATCTGGACAGAATGTAACAAAAAAGGCGTTGCCACAGCCACCGCTGGTGTCTGTGGCTGCTATGTTCAACGGTGGGTAAGGCTGTCGAAACTACCGTAAAATTGAGAAATAATTGTAATTTGCCAAACTTGTATCATTCTCACTAAAATTCATAATATTTTTTTAATAAATATAAAAGCCGGAGAGTTTATGTTTTCTAAAAAGTTTTTTTCTATTCCTGTTATTCTTGTATTATTCTTATTTTCTGCCTGTGATAATTTTCTGTCTGGATCAGACGTTAAAGAAGAATTAGAGAAAACCATTTCCTATGAATTATCAACACCATTTGTTGTTCGTATCTATGCAGACAAAGAAACAGGTTCTATTATCCCTAATAACGAAGATAAAAAATGTAGAGTTTCAGATAAAATTGATTTGGAATTTGTAGAATCCAAAAATTACAAATTTAGTCGATGGATTGCCGAAAACAAAGATACTGGAGAATTACTTACAGACAGTGTCAGATTCTACAATCCTACATCCACAATTTGTACTGCTGAAATCTTAAAAGAAGCAAATATACTCATTAAGCCTTTATGTTATGAACGACCTTTCGTTTCAGACTTTTCTCCAGTTTATGACAATACTGGTGTTCCTAAAAATTCTACAATTCATCTGTTGTTTAATCATGAATTATCATCATTAAATGATTTATCTAGAATTACAATTTCAATTAATGGTGAAAAAACAATTAGACACTTTTATCAGCCAGTTATGACCGAAAAGGAAATTACAATAATTGCTGATAACGAAAACTTGATTCAGACAGACAATAATTTAAAGGAAATTTCTGTTCGCATTCCTTATGATTTCTTCTATACAACAGAGTCAGGAGAAAAAATAACAATTGGATCTTCTGCAAATGACGACATAGTAAAAACCTTTCTCATCAATAATACAACAACGGAGAAACTTGAAATCACCTTTGTTGAAAACAAAGAATATGGAGAAATTATTTACTCTGGAAACAGTGTTTTAAACTATGGTGACAAATTATCAGCACAGTTCATTCCAAAACCCGGGTATAAATTTACAAACTGGAAAATAATTGGTTCTACAAATTCACTGAGTTTTGAAAATACTGACTCTCCAGTTCTAGATTTTATTTCTACAGGAAATGGGGCCGTTATATTAGAGCCTATTGTTGTTTCAAAACCTTATGTACTCGAATACAGTCCTAAAAATATACGATCAGGTGTTAACAATGACTCATTGATTGAAATCAACTTTAATACAGCCCTTGACATCAGTGAATTTAGATTTACTCAATCCGAATTAGACAGCATATCTGACAGAATCCCTTCACTTGACTGCTCTGATGAATATGGCGTTTATGCATATTACACAAATTCAAACAAAAAGTTTTTTAAAAACCTAAAAATTGAGAATGATTTTCAAGAAAATATTTCTGTAAACTTTAATAAGCCCTTACTATCTGAGGACGGAAAAATATTAACTATCGAAGCTGATTATGACAATTTAATTAATATGTTTGGAGAAGCATACTCAACGATAACAGTAACTTTATCTAAAGATGTTAAAAATGAGCTTTCTTCTTTAGGAGAAGATTTTACCTGGGAATATAAAATTAACAGCAGTCACGATACAATTGCTCCTTCTGTTACAAATTTCTGGATTGCAAAAACTCAAGCTGATGCTCAGAACGGTGTAAATTTGTGTGAAGAATACAGTTCAATAAAACCAAAATTCAACGAAAAAAATGTTGTTAATAATAATCTGTGGGTATTTATTGATGCAATAGATTACGGAAGCGGAGTAAGCGGTGTTTATGTTATTGCAAAGCGCATTGAAGATGTAAAGGGCAATCCTGTTAATGAAGATGTAAAAACCGCTCAAACTGAATTTGCTCCAGTTTCAAATGAAAATATAAAAATGGCAGTAAATATTCCATTGCCAGATTTTGAAGATGGACTTATTGAAACTGATTTTTATGTAAAAGACTATCTTGGAAATAAAGTAAAGTGTGGAACTTATGTTCTTGTAAAAGATACTAAGTTGGATGTAAGTTCTGTAAGATTGTTTAACCGTTCACCTTCGCAGACATCATTGTTCAGTCCAGAGGCTTTAGAAGAATCTGCAAAAACTATTTATATTGCCGGTGCTGAAGATATTTTCTACAAAGATTATAAATCAGACTATGATGAATTAACTTATAAAGCATATTGGGGACCAGATAAAAATAATCCTGAATATACTTCTACAGATTTTTCTTTTAAAGTTGATGAAAAAACAGAAGAAAAAGAAGCTTACTTTACAATTGATACTATTGATAAAACAAAACATAACTATTTAAAAATTGAAATTACAGATAAGGCCGGAAATATTGGTGTTGTAAACTGGGTAATTCCAGGTGCAATGAATGTTCCTGTAGCAAGACAGAAGATGGACAATTCCTCTGTTGATATTAGAGCAACTAAAGATGAAAGTTTTGAACTTGACGGTGTTGTTTATTACCTTTCTTATTTTTTACACTATTACATTGATGGGGAACATTTTGCCGAAGAACCATTGTCTCCATATGGGGAAAATGACTTTCAGAAAAAGTATAGAATATCTAGTTGGAATGGAACAACAAGCGTATCAATACGACCTGAATATTATGAAAAAGAATATGAAATTTATATACAACCATATTTAAGAACAGCTGAAGTTGATAGTGCTAAACTTTATGCTTTTGTAAAGAAATATTATCAGAAAGATGATGGTGAAGATTCTTATGGTGATGATAAGTGGGGATCAGAATATACATCTTCGCCTTTGCATTTTAAGTATATGGATTATGGTTTACAAAATTCAGTTTTAGGTGGTGTAATTGGTCCTTTTAAAGTAAAAGTTAGTGAAAATAATAATAATAAAACAGCACTAACTTCTGTTGATGGTGGACTAGTAGTATCGGAAGTTAACAGAAATACAACAAGAGCTTTAATTACTTATTCATTGAAAGATTCTTCTAAATTAAATTCAACATATATTTGTAATGTTACAAGAGATTCTTCTGACAATAATATTTATTCAAATACAGGGACTTTTGACTGGCCTATTACAGAATCTACAGTTTATTACAATTTAAGTTCTGTTATTGATGGAAAAATTGTATGGACTGATACAATTAGTCAAAATCTAAATATAACAGGAGATGTAACTCCTCCAGAAATAGAGTTTAAGGAGGATTATAGCTATCATATACTTTTTGCAGATAATAACTGTTATTATGCAAGGGCCACAGATAATGTTGGTCTTAAAAAGAATGAAAACGACGAAGTAGAATATACATATTTTTGGGTTCCTGAGTCTTACTATAGAAAGTATTTGGAGTATGGAAATTATACAGATTATGAAGAACTGCAGATTTTATTGCAGACAGATTTAAAAGCAACAACATTATCTTATAATCCTTCTACAGATACTTCTGATTATCCTATTAGGATTTATAAGAACACTATTAGTTATGATCCAAATGAAGAGTATTATGATTTATATCTTTTTGTAAGTGATTCTTCTGGAAATTATGCTAAAAGAGTTTTTAATATTTATCCAAGTAAAGATTTAAAACTTTCTATACAGAAAAATGCAGCTGGCAATAAGCTTTATATGCTGTCTGAAACAAAAAGCTTAACATCAATAAATCTGTATTACTTAAAAAATTCTAACTGGCAAAAATATAAAAATTCAATAAGTAGTTGGAATAGTGATGGTATAAATGGTTATTCTAGTGGTATTTATGCAGGGGAAATTGATTTTTCAGGAACTAACAATGCAAGTCAACCAGCTTACAATAATAGATTTTTAAGATTTATTTTTAATAAAGACGATAGTTCAATGTATTTTAAGCCAATATACTACTATATTGGTCCAGAGGTTTGTACTGTAAAACAAGCTGTAGAAAGTATTGATCCTGGAAAACATCAAATTGCAGTTTTAACAGATGCTCCTTGGATGGGACAAATCTTATATTCTATTGATAATTTTGAAGATGAAGATTTATGGGTTGCAAATGCTGCCTATACAGATATAAATACATTTACAAGCAGTGGCACTTATAATTTTTCAACAACTTACAACGCTGTTTACAAAAAACTGCTTCCATCAAATGTTCCAGTTGGTTATTACTATAGAGCTATGATAATTTTTGCAGATGGAACATATGAATTAGGCCCTGTACATAAGGCTGAATAACTACAACCCTTATAGCGTCAGGAACATTTATGTGCAGCGTAAACACATGACCTGACTGAGTCAGGAACATGGGTGCCGAAGACAGCAACCACAAAGCAGCCCGCCTCACACTGGCAAAAGCCACACTCCAGGTACTCAAAGAATCAATGGAGCTTGTTCTAGTTCCATATCTGGACAGAATGTAACAAAATGGCGTTGCCCCAGCCACCGCAGGTGCCTGTGGCCGCTATGTCCGCCCGGTTCCTGAGCCTGTCGAAGGGTCCGCTGCCGCTCATTACCGGAAAGCCGGCAATTTCGGTTTTATCAGCTTTGACTCTGGTTAGATCCAAGTTACAAATCAAATCTGAACCATGAATAATTTAAGCTTTCTTTAATTTGTTATTCAGTTTTTTATCAAACGAAAACACATCAATATCAAGAACTTTATTATACGAAATTAAAAGACAATCAACAAAATCCAGAGAAAATTCAGAAAATGTTTCCATGGCATTGTTCAAAACTTCCGGATTTTCAATTTCAATAAATTTCAACAATTCTATAATCTTTGAGGATACAAGAGATCTTTCTATCTTATATACACCACAAAGAACATAAATTACTTCGGCAATTACAACTTCCTTTGTAAATGCACCATTTTTTATCACTGTTTCAGTTTTTTCTGCCATTTCCTCATTATCATTCAAAAGGAAACGCAAAATAGCATTAGCATCCAGCAGTTTTTTCATGCTTCGTATTTCTCCTTCAATGCTTCGCTCCAGGCTGATTTTTCTTTTTCAATCAGCGAAGGATTTGCTGCAAAAGAAAGGGCACCACGAAGATTTGACGCATCAGAGGTAGAAATTTTATTTTTTTCAATTTTTTTACTTTTTTGAATCAAAAAGAGAATGAAATCATTTACTTCCTGTAATGCGTTCTCATCTAGTACTTTAAGATTTTCAGCAACAACAGAATATGGCATAAGTAACACCTCCTTTCCAAAAGTTATTATATCATAGTTTTACTATACATAGTATATGTCATTCTGCCACAGAGAGCGTTGCCCCAGCCACCGCCGGTGTCTGTGGCCGCTATGTCCGCCCTTCCGCTGCCGCTCCATCCCTGCGGGACGGCTCCGCCGGGGCTACCAGCGCTAACGCAAAAAAATTAGAAAACAAATAGTCTCTTTCTTGATTTTTCACTTACATTAGCCTTACAAATTCCTTGCTGGTTCGATATCCTTTTGCTCTTCCAAGTTTTACTTCTTCAAGATAATTCTGTTTTTCAAGATTACCAAGAATAATATCCCTAAGATATGAAGAGTTTGAAAGTTTAAGATATTCTGCAATCTCACTGATTTTTCGGGCATGCTCATAGCAATATGACAGAACTTTTTCGTCATACATTGTTCCTTTGCTAACCGGAGCATATTCAATATTTAGAATTGCATCATCTCCCTTAAGACCTTCTTCAAAAGTCAAATCCGGGAGAACAAGAGTAAAATGATCTGAAGTTGAATATATATATGGTTTGTGATTACCATCTGCTTTTTCGTATTCCTGAATAATTTTATCAAAACCAGTTCCTGCTGCTTCCATCACATTGCATTTCACAAGAATATCACAGATAAGTTCATTACGGCGTTTTGAAATTATATTCGACAAGTCATAAGTCTTTCCGATTTTCTCTCCCTGATAAAAACTTCCAGGAGACGAAATTTCGAGTCTATCCTTAAACATATCAAGTTGAATTTGAGTACCGTCAAGAAAATAATCACGATGAGCTACAGCATTAATTATTCCCTCAAACAAAGCCCTTTCTGGATATGAATCAATGTTAATTCTGCCATCAGGAAGTTTTACAAAAGAATGATTCATCCGCTGTTTTACAAACTCAATCATGTAGTTTATCGAATCAATAATATTTAATGAAATTCTGTTTACTGTAACAACTCGCTCACTTCCTTTATTAAACCCAGAAAAAACGGAGCATAGAACTTCAGTCTTAGAATCATTGTAATTATCCTTAAAGAGAACGGCACCATTCTTAAGTTTTTTTTCTTTATTATAGAAACCAATTGAAGCAAGAGCTTTATCTGCAAGTACTTTTCCGTCATTATGAGATTTATAAAAATTCTGAAGGTTAATAAAATCATCACGACTATAATCTTCATCTGAATCCAGCATATCGAACTGAGTTTTCTGACTTTTTATGCTCATCTGAATTATTTCTTCATAAGTAGCACCATTTGTAAATCCATCTCGTCTCATATAAATGGAAGGAATATTATTGAATTTCAAGACAACAGGTTTTACCGGCGATTCCTTTACATCAACTCTGACAACAAAAAGTTCCCTTTCGTTTTTTTCATAACTGATAAACGAAATATGCATTAAAGGGCGTGGATAAATATGTTCATTAACCTGATTATTAAAAAAGTTACGTTCACTGTCAGCAGCCTTTCGCTCAAATCCAATCAATTTGCCAGAGCCATCCTCCACACCAATAAATAGAGAACCTCCTTCCGCGTTTGAAAAACCTGCAACAGTTTTCAGCCAACCTTCTATGTTTGTACGATCCAGATGAGCCTTAGTTTCCATATTTACAGTTTCAAGTTGAGAAATTTTAATTATTTCATCAAGTTTCATACACAATCCTTCTTTTTAAAATAAACTTTTCGTTGAAGTACTTCAATTATATTTCAAGTTCACTTCAGATTCAACTTCAAACTCACTTCAAACTCACTTCAAACTCACTTCAAACTCAAGCTTTTGAAGATTTAAGCGAAATTATTGCCCCAGCCACAAAAGTGTCTGTGGCCGCTATGTCCGCCCTTCCGCTGCCGCTCCATCCCTGCGGGACGGCTCCGCCGGGGCTACCAGCGCTAACGCAAAAAAAATCTCCACAATAACAGCGTACTGTGGAGATAAATAAAATGAAAGTTTCAATTTCCCGAAAGTTTAGTTAACCATTTATTTTTATGAGCATTCCTTTCAGCATTTGTATCCTTATGCTCTACTATTATATTAATAAGATAGCTCTGCTATCTTATGCTACGACTAACGCGAAATCCTATATACTTACTGGTATAATTCGGTTCGCTTCCGCCACGGAACGTCGAATTGAACTGGTATATAGCCCCTTTACCGCAACCACGACTAACATGAATTTTACCTGTCACCGGACCAGCTGGATCCGTAACACTCACCTTATCTCTATTACCCCACCAGTCACTACACCACTCCCATACATTACCGGTCATATCATAAATTCCAAGCCGGTTAGATTTTTTTAAACCTACCTGATGGGTACCGGAATCACTCATCCATGCAACTTCGTCAAGTGTATTACTTCCACTATAGGTATAATTCCAGTCTTCTTTTGTAGTATCTCCACCTCTGGCAGCAAACTCCCATTCTGCTTCTGTTGGAAGTCTATATCCTGTTTTAGTAAGATCAATTGCTGCATTATCCCATGTGCTGTTACTGTCTGTCGGTATTGCTGACCAGTTGAGACTTGACCAGTCCGTAATGCCCTCGACAGAATATACAAGGTCTTCTGTTGTTCCCCCTAAAGCAAGGGTAAGCTTGTTACAGAAGGCAATTGCCATATACCAGTTTACAGTTTCTACGGGGCGCAAATTCTGTGTTTCCCCTGCAGCTGGATCACTGCTGAATTCACTTGGATTTGTCCCCATAATTTCTGTAAACAGTTTTTGTGTTACCTGATATTTTGCCATTTCATAAGGACTTAGAGTTACAGTTCTGCCGCCTATAAATGCGCCTTCTGTACCACTACCCGTTATTGTTTTGGATTCTGACATTACAGGAATCATTTTATGAAAATACACCGATTCAATTTCACCATCCAAATTATCTATACCTGATTTTACACTTGTTGTTTTACCATTACTAACATTTCCTGCAGCATCATAAGCTTTTACAGTAAATACATATTCTTCACCATCAGGCACAACTTCACTTACTGTATATGAGTTTGCAGTAAGTTTCTCATCTGTTACAACAGCATTTCCACCCTTTGTATAAGATAAAAGCACATAACTAAAATCATCATCTGCAGGACTTGACCAGCTTACAGTAATTTTGTTTGTAACTGCTTTACATACACTTACAAGATCTGTTACTGCAGCAGGTGGTGTTTTATCAATATTATTGATTGTAATTGTGTTAACTTCACGGCGTCCGTCACTGTCCTGTACAAATACGGTGAATGTACCATTTTCTGTAACGGTAAATGCCTTTTCGGAAGTGATTTCTGTCCCGCTGGAAGTAAAATAAGAAACAGCCCGTTCTCCGCTGTCATATTTTATAGTCTTAACTGTGGCACTTGTTACAGGATTAACGCTGACTGTAACATTCTGGTTAGTAATTGTGGTTGTATCTGGTACAAGCTCGATTGTCATTACGGCTTTTTCAATTACAGAAGGTGTAATTGATTCCGTAACACCATCAGCAAAGTTTCCGCTCAAATCTACTGCTTTAAGTGTAAATGTGTATTCTGTGCCGTTTGTAAGATTCGTAATTTCTGCAGCCTGCACTCCAGGAGCTACAAGAATTGCATTTTCTTCCAGAGCTACTGCACGGCTGGCAGCATTTACATAAGGCGTAAAGGTAATCTGAACACCCAAAAGGTCTTCATCTGCTGGGTCTGTCCATTCTAAAAGGACTGCACTATCCAGGTTTGTAGCAGTTAGATTTGTAACATTTACTGGAGCCGTATGGTCTGCAGTGTCAGCCACAGCTGCTGTTTTTGTTGTCCCCGTTGAATAATTTCCTGCACCGTCAAAACTCTGTACTTTAAATGTGTAGGATGAACCGATTTTAAGTCCGCTTACAGAAAAAGATTGTATTCCATTTTTAAGTTCAACAGGATTAACCAGAGTTCCTTCAGCAGGCTCTGCACTGATTCTAACACCTGCAAAATCTGTGTCAGAAGGATTTGTCCAGGAAAGTACAGCTCTTCCATCAGCAGCTTTTACCGTAAGATCTGTAACTTCTGCTGGAGCAGTGTAATCACCTGTATCAATAACTGTGGCTGCTTTTTCTGCTGCTTCTGAATAATTGAGGGAATCATCAAATGTTTTGATTGCAAATGTATATGTTTGACCGTTTGTAAGACCTGTGGCTGAAAATTCCGTTACATTCTTTCCAACACATACTGCATTTTTAAGAGTTCCTGCAGCTGGTGTCATTGTAATCTGAACGCCTGCAAAGTCTTGGTCTGCTGGATTTGTCCATGTAATTGCTGCATTTCCGTTTGATGCCAAAACTTCAATGTCTGCAACCTGAGCTGGAGGTGTAACATCTGCAGTGCTTTTTACGAGAGCTGACTGTTCAACACCTGCGCTAAAGTTAAAGCTTTTATCAAATGCCTTAACTTTAAATGTATAAGTTGAACCAATGTTAAGGCCGCTTACTGTAAAACCTGTGCCTTCAATGCTTACAGGAGTTTTAAGAGTTCCTTCTGCAGGATCTGCACTAATCTGAATGCCTGCAAAATCTTCATCCAAAGGATTTGTCCATGTAAGAACAGCTTCCCCATTGGCAGCGTTAACTGTAAAGTCTGTTACTTCTGCCGGAGCAGTAACATCTTTGTGGGACTGCTGACATTCTTTTAACTGTTCAGCAGTTTCGTATTCCTGTTCACATACAGGACAAACAAAAGCCTTTTTTTCTACGATTTTGTCCTTGTATTCCACATCAGCATCACAACTGGTGAAGTTCCAAAGTCCAAGACTTATTGCAGCAAGAACTGCAATCCATTTTGTTAAGCTTTTCATATAAATTTCCCCTATAAAAATTACAGTTAATTTATGCCTCATTCATCTGTCACAAGACAAACAGGCTCAACCACCGCAACCGTATTAAAAAAAAAGACCTGTTTCGCCTTAACAAGACAAAACAGGTCTAAAATTTAAAAATTAATGAAAGAAGATTTTTTACAGAGACAATAATTACTGAACTGAACTGAACTGAACTGAACTGAACTGAACTGAAGGTACCATCTCTTTATTTATCCTTCAATTAATGTACCATAAATAACAATTAATTAAAAGTCACTGTAAACGCGTCAGGAACATTTGTGTGCGCTTACGCTGCACACTGCGAGTTTGCCAGCAAACTCGCTTTATTAAACATATGCGCTCAAGCGCATGACCTGACTGCGTCAGGAATATGAAGCCCTTTAGTCCACCGCCCTGGCGGTGGATGGAGCGTCAGCGGAAGGCGGAATACTCCGACGGCTGACTGGCTGTGCCAGGCTGCCGGGACGCCCTTTTGTTAAATAACAAAGGCTGCCTGCACTGTCATGCTTCTGCTTCTTGTGTCCGGATCAACTTCTGGCGGGAGAAATGCTGCCTGTCGGCGGAAACTTCCAAAAACATTTTTATTATCAGTAAACTTTGTGCAGCAGGTACAGTCTGTGGCCACAACAATATTACCTTCCGGGACACCAGCTTTCTTAATTGCGTAAAGATTGGCCTGGGTCAGGGACAGCCTATATTTTAAGTTTTCGTGTCCACTCTGGATTTCCTGGGGCAATGCTTTTGTTATACAGTCCGGCCCAAAGTTTTTTGTAAAATATTCATTGCGCTCTTCGTCCACAAAATAACAGCAGCTTCCAATGTGAGGCCCCACAGCAACACAAATATCTTCAATATTACAGCCGTATTCCTGCACTGCTTTTTCAATAGCCACAGCAATAATTCCAGTTCCCTTCCACCCGGAGTGAACTACGCCATAAACACCCTTAACATCATCATAAAAATAAAGGGGAACGCAGTCTGCCACAGTAACCACCGGCATTAAAAGCTGATTGTCTGTAATCATTCCGTCGCCCTGTTTATTTAAGGTTTCTTCTCCGGTCTTTAAATCATAAACAATTTTTGAGTGAATAAGCTCAAGGGAAACAGGCTTTGCTTTGCAGTCGCAGCTTTTACCAGGCTGAGCACAGACACCGGGACAGGGCTTTATTCTGTTTTCTCTGGCAATTTTTAAAAGCATTTGAGTGCGGTTTTCGTTTGTTTCGTTCCAGCGGAACCGCATTGAACCTGCAGTTAAAAGTGTCATTCCCCATTTTTTACCCCCGTGGAGAGGAACACCGTTTTTATAAAATGGTATTAAAAAATATGAGGTATTTTTGTCCTTTTTTTCAACAAAGTCTTTTACAGAAAGATAAGCAATTGAATTCACTTTTATTTTCCAAGGCTTGGAGTATCAATTGGTTCAAGTTCCCTGATCATTGCATAACAGTTTGAGAGAGACTCTCTGGCATGCTGAAGGTTTTCCATAAACTTATCATGCTGATTACCACCAATATGACTCAGATTTGTAAGAGACTCATAGCGTGTGTCTTTTTTTTCGTTAAAAATACCGGACAAACACAACTCAAGGCTTCTGGCAGAATCACCAAAGGCAGCCAGCATGGACCGGACATCACCTTCAATGCCGTGAATAATTGTTTCTATTTTTGAATGAGCCTGGAGTGTTCTGAGCTTTTCATCCATAAACTTGCTAAAAATAATGCCATGTTCACCACCGGCAGAAAGTCTTCTGGTAAGTGTCTGAAGATCAATGGAAAGCTGAATCAATTTATTAAAAGAATCATAAAATTCCTGTCGGTTTTCTTTTTTAACAAAATCACCTTCAAGCATTACAGTTTTAAGAATCATCTCAAAAGTAGGAAAAACATCTTTCATGTACCAGTTTAAAAAGCCGGCAGTAAGTTCATTGCGGAAAGGAACTCCACCCCAAAGATTTTTCCAGGGACGTTCTGGCAAAAGGGGAAAGTTTTCCAGCTGAAAATTGTGGGTAAGATTCTGGCGTAAAATTTCTTTCTGACAATCATGACTCCAGGCTTCCCATTTTTGATCAAAAAGCTTTCGCCATGTTGCCTTATACTTCTGAAACCAGTCTTCCCCACCTGTAAAGTTTCCTGGCATCCATGCAGCATCAGAATAAACAATACGACCAATCGATTTCATCGGAACAGTCGTAATAAACATTTTCATCATAGAAATCTGACTTTTCGCTTTATCCATAAATTCTTTTGCTTTTTCAGACTGTTCATCCATGGAATCAAGGGATCGCTTTGATGTATTTCTCCTGCTGAAGAGGTACATGGCTTCAAATACTTCCTCAGGAATTGTAGAGCCGTTACATAAAATCTTTGCAAAACTGGAAATTTCGTTTTCCAGAGCATTATAAGAACAGGTAAATGAATTATCAGTTACAGAAGTAAAAAGCATTATAAAACGCTTAAAAGGAAGTTTTGTAAACTGTTTAAGCCACTCAAGACTACGTACAGCTGCATACATGGAATTCTTTTCTGAGGCATTGATTTCCTGCATTATCTGGTCCATTTTACGCAATAAATGCATTCTCTGTTCAGGCTTTGGAACTGTTGTAACAGGAAGGGAATAAGGATCAACCTGATCATCCATCACCTTCTCTAAATCTGTCATTACGAAAGAGCCTAAAAAAACAAGAAACGCACTTTCATCATTTTCTATTAATGCAATATACGGTCTAAAGAATTCTGCACACCTGCTAAGTTCATTTAATTTATCATAAAAAGTAGAAAGAAGAAGTCCCTTTTTATTATCAATTAAGTGAGGAGAAGTTTTTTCTACGTGGCGGGCGATTTCTGAGATTTTATTTTCGTTATATATGGCCTCAATAGAAGTGTTTGCAATAAGGGCCCTGATCCAAAGGTAAAATCTATAGAAAATAGATTCATTTTTGATCTGCACTGCAAAGGGTACCTGAGAATTCTGCTCATATTTGTCTATAGATGAAAGCGACTCAGATTCAGATGTATTGGACTTCATTTTATCAAGAAGATCCTTCCGCTCACCGGATGAAAGTCCTGAAACAAGTCTGTCAAACGAATTAGTTTCCATACATTAAAATTATAAATGAACAGCTTCTTTTTTTCAAAACTTATAAATAATTTTTATATGGAAGTTGTGCCCCCCTCTAAATAAAAAACAAAAAAAAGCCGCCCAAAGCGGCGGCATACATTAAGGACAGAACGCCAAAGAGTTCTGTCAAAATAAGTAATTAACAAAAAAAATATAAGCCGCCAAGGTTGGCGGCCACAAGCAAAGACAGAACGCAAAAGCGTTCTGTCAGAATAAATAAATCCAGGGATGGATTTATTTATTCAGGTAATCTACTACGAGGCTACCCATTTTCTTAGTTCCAACGAGTTTGCCTGCAGCCTTAACTTCAGCAAGTTTAGCACCAGCGATATCGCCAGTTCTCCAGCCGTCATCAAGAACTTTTTCTACAGCATTTTCAATTGCCTTAGCTTCTTCTTCAAGTTTGAATGAGTAGCGCAAAAGCATTGCAGCAGAAAGAATTGTAGCAAGTGGGTTTGCAAGGTCTTTTCCAGCAATGTCTGGAGCAGAACCGTGGATTGGTTCATAAAGTCCAGGACCTGTTCCGTCACCGATAGAAGCAGAAGCCAGCATACCGATAGAACCTGTAATCTGAGAAGCTTCATCAGAAAGAATGTCACCAAACATGTTAGAAGTTGCAATAACGTCGAACTGACGAGGGTTACGAACCATCTGCATAGAAGCGTTGTCGATGTAGAGGTAAGAAAGTTGAACTTCCGGATAGTCCTTCTTTACATCTTCAGCAACACGGCGCCAGAGCTGTGAAGAGTTGAGGATGTTTGCTTTGTCTACAACACAAAGTCTCTTCTGACGGCCCATAGCATATTCAAAGCCCATGCGAACGATGCGTTCAATTTCTGGGCGAGTATATTTTTCTGTATCCCATGCTGTGTTTCCGTCTTCTGAAGTACCTCTTTCACCAAAGTAGATACCGCCGGTAAGTTCACGAACGATAAGGATATCAAGACCATCACCAACGATTTCGTCTTTAAGAGGACAAGCGTCTTTGAGCTGTTTGAACATGAGGGCTGGGCGAAGGTTAGCGAAAACTTTCATTCCGCCGCGCATACCGAGAAGAGCTTTTTCAGGGCGGATTTCTGAAGGAAGATTATCCCATTTTGGACCACCAACAGCACCAAGAAGAGCAGCATCAGATTTAAGACAGATATCAAGCTGATCCTGTGGAAGAGGATGACCGAATTTATCGATAGCACATCCACCGGCAAGAACGTTAGTGTAGTTCCATTTGTGGCCATATTTTTTTGCAACAGCGTCAAGAACATTAACAGCTTCTGCAACAACATCAGGACCGATTCCATCACCAGGAATCAAAGCAATAGTCTTTTCCATTTTATTCTCCATATCTTAAGTACTGGTAAAAATATTTACAAATACTTAATAAATTTAATCTCACTTAAAATATATCATTTTTATTCTTTTTAGACAATTAGAGGGCGTCTCCCTCCGCAAAGCTCCGGGCCGGGCTAACGCGAGCACTTTCGTTGTCGTGCTCGTTTCATTTCCGCGCAAAAGTGCTCCATCCCTGCGGGACGGCTCTGCCGATGCTAATATCCCTGACAAGGTATTTATTAGTCTTATTATATCGTCCATTTTTTGAAGAATGATCCTAAAGCCCGTTATCAAGGTTATACGTTCTTCTTTAGGGAGGGATTTACTTGGATTTTCACATTAAATGAAAATGCGGAATATCAAAAATCAAGAATAAAACCACCTTCTGTAAATGATGTTAATGCTATGTCTCTTTTTGTATATGATGATATTTCAATTCCACCGTCATATTATGTATGCTTGTTAAACTCATATTTGGTATTTAGATATAAAAGGGAATTTGTAAACAGTACATCAGCATTCCAAATCAATGATGCAAGACAGTTACCTATTATTATTCCTTCTAAAGAACAATTAGAAAGATTTGAGGATATTTTCAATAAAGCGGTAGAATTAAAAAAATCAAGTTCCCCTGATTCCTCAAAAGAACTTGATTCTATAATTGAGATGCTCGATAAGGAAGTTTATAAATTATATGCCATATAATTCGGAAATATAATTATTTAAACTATCTTCAACTTTTGCTAAGTCAATTTCCGCATTAGAATTACCTAATGCGGATTTTTTTATTTTAACAGCCTCCTCAAACAAGGGAGAACATTTTTTCAAGTCCTCAGCCGATGGAATAATAATTGGAATTTGCCTTATGTCATTAATCTGAATATTAACTGTGCAGTTAATGAATTCTCTGTAATAGTCAAAAAGTAATTCTGAATTAAGTGCAATAACAAAATAGGAATTTGGAATTTCTTCAACTAAAGATGATAATGACATTGATCCAACATCATTAACCGACTTATTCTTTAATTTTGCTTTCAAAAGGCGAGCCATTGGATTTAAGACATTGTTCCAACAAAATCCCTCCTTAAAATAGAACTGAGGATTTCGAACAACGGGCATTCCTTCTCCTTTTTTACCAGAGTTAGTCTTCAAAAAATGGACATTTTCTTTAGACCAAGCAATCGCAAAAGGAGTTTCCAAATACCATCTGTTACCATCCTTATCACCTTTATCGTATGGAACATAATATTTTTTCTTTGTTGAAATACCATTTTCCTTTTCGTCTTGACTTAGAGTATCAATATCAGCAATTTGATCATCGTCAATAAGACGGAAAATATAACCTTGTCCAAAAATATCACGGCCATATTTATCTTTTAACTCATCAAATAAAACGGCTATTTCTTCTTCCGTCATTTTATTCAAGAAAGCTTCAGCATCTTTTGGATTATCAAGACCTTTTACTTTTACATTCTTTTTTACCATTGCTTCAGCCAATTTCTTTGGTCTGCTTGAATAAATGTTAGAAGCCCATTTAGAACTTTTTCGAACTGCAATATATTTTCCATTATTTGCAGTTGCAAGCCCCTGACCACCTTCTGTTAAACATCCAAGAAGGGCAATATCTCCAGGTTTTAAAGATTGTCGATATTTCTCAAGAACCGTTTTATTTTTTTCAATATCACGACTTGTCTTTATTATTTCCCACCAAGTATCATATAAATCCTTAACCTTTTCACCATACTTTTTATAAATTTTCATATTAAGTTCTGTTGGTTTAAAAATTACAGAATTCTGAGTATTCCTATAAATATTCTGCTCAATTGGTTCATATGTTATAGGATGAGCTAAGGCCTTACTTCCATCTCTAAAAAGAATTTTATGATCATTTGTAAATTCAGTTTTCTGGATTTGAATTACACACGTATCTACCATAGCAGCATCAAAAGGATCAGCAGTATCAAAGATACTATTTATCTGATAACTCAAAATTAAGTCTCTCATATTCCTTTTTGTCTGTATAGTCCAGAATGTTTTTGGAATAATATAATTCAAAGTACCATTAGTTTTACACAAATCTAGTCCTTTGAAAGTAAACAAATTATATGTATCATCACTAAAACCAAATTCAGCTTCGTACTTTCGTTTATCATCAGCCGATACACCTCTTGTGCTAATATAAGGTGGATTTCCAATTACAATATCAAAACCATCAGAGACACCAAACATCCATTCACTATCAAAAAATGACGAAGAAGAATTCTGATCATAAGGATTCCATGCAACTAGTTTTTCGAGTGTATCTGTATCTTCTGCTAGAGATACAGAACTTGATAGACCTTTCAACGCTTTTTCTTTTTGCTTTATAGATTCTTTTAATCTATCCTTTATGCTCTGATTTTTGTCAATTTTAATAACTCTCTTTGTTTCACCACCAAATAAGTAACTTTCAATTTCCGTATGTTCTTCGATTAACTCAGGAACGTTAGCCAATTCTTTTTTTAATTGTGCAATTTCATCTGAAAGAATCTTTTTGGCATCCTCATTATTATTCTTTGAACTCTTTAAGAGTTTCTCAATAATAGAATTTCTTAATGTTTCATCCTTTTGACGATATTCTTTTTTTTCTGATGACGTTTTAGCACTAAAATGTTTTTGGCGATTTAATTTTAACTCTGATGATAATTCAATTATCTCATTATTAAAAAGACTAGAAACATTCTGAGGAACACCAATTAAACTGTTTGCACAAACAAACTTTGTTTCAAGATTTGGCAATGGATCAAAGCCAAAATTCTTTTTATTAAAGTCAACTTCTTGTTCGCAAATAAGACTAATAAAAAATCTTAACTTCGAAATCTGAACGGCAATATTCTGAATATCAATGCCATAAATACAGTTTTCAATTAAATTAAGTTTTAAAGTATAATGATTCATAGATTCATCAATCATCGCAATGAGATTCACCAATCTATTCAAAATACCCATTGGGAAAGCACCAGATCCACAAGCGGGATCAAGAATTTTAATGTTTGATAGACTTTCAATTAATTTATTCTTTGTTTCAGCACTTAATTGACTTAAATCAGGAGTTGCACTTAATAAGCTTTCAAGAACCTCATCAGAAATAATATTTTTTCCCCTGATGTATTCCTTAATTCCAGAATCAACCATGTAATCAACAATTTCTCTTGGTGTATAAAAGCTTCCACTATCATTTCTTGCACTTTCTTGTGTTTCGGGATTATACACTCCAAGCAAATTCTCAAAGACTTTACCAAGTAATTCAGGATCCAACGCAATAGTAACATCACTTGGACTACTTTCTTCTATTGTGAAATTGAATCTATTTAAAATTGAAATAATACCTTCATGTTCACTATCTACAGAATTCCAAAAAAGGAAGTTTGGAACAAATGCCCTCCTTTTTCCTTCACGGCTGAAACCATCCAAATAATTCTGCTCATTATACCCATCAACTTTTCTTGTCTCAAGCCTATCTAGACATTCAAAAAGGCCACCATTTAAGAATGGAACAGTCTTAAACATCTCAATTATTTTATCGTGAGAAATCTTAAAGAAACTCTCTTCATTATCATCTCTATAAAGAGTTTTTATTCCATACTGCTCATTTCTCTCACCATTTTTTGTTTGCGATGCAAAAGAACGTTCCTCAATAGCCTTATTTAATGTCGCAAAGAACAGATTCTGAATTACGGCATTGTAGTAATTACCTTTCTTTGCACTTAGCATAGTTTTCTTATCAAAATCAGAAAGAACATTTTCCAATTCTTTAGCATCAAATATCCAATTTGGAATTAATGATTTTTGTTTCAAGAACCAAACAAACATCAATCTTGTAATTAGTCTTATTACATGGGTATTGATATTTGTTTTAGATAAAGTAACTTTGTCACCTTTCCCCTCTGGAAATTTTGCCTGAGAAACTGCCCATTCATACCATGCAAATAATTCATTATAAAATTCCTTTGTAAGTGCTTCGACATTGAAAGCATTTATCATCAGTTCATCAAGAACCTTTTTCCCAGAAGAAATTTCCGACTGTAAAACAGAGAAGCGTTCATCCGCAGTTCTACAATATACCCCCTTACCGCAGAGATATGTATATCTTTTGGGATTAGTAGAATCACTAGCATTCTCACCTTTATTTACAAATGTAATTCGCCATGTTGTGTTCTCAGTATTTTCATAATGAAAGAAGATTAAAGCCGATGTTAAATCTGGAGTTACTTTTCTTACACATCTCTGTATTCTGACTTTATTATGTTCAAGTTTAACATTATCAGAAATTGTCACATCAACAAAGTTTATAGGAAAGGCTCCGCCTAAAGTTGCAAAAATCTTAATTTTTTTTATGAAATTTTCATCCTGAGAATCTGAATTAAGATCCTGATTACGAGGTTTAATCTTTTCACCAAATACTGGTTTTACAAGACTATCAAGTATAACTTCATAGCCGGCGTAGTCTTTTTCAAATAATTTTCTAAATTCCATTTTCTACTCCGTATGCCTATTTCATTACAAAAGTAATTTTATTTTCTGCCTTAATATCTGTATGAGTTTTGAAACAAAGCTTATACCACTCATCAACAATCGCTTCAAATCCTATTGCAAGTTGATTCTCTTTAACTTCTGTTTCATTGATTCTTCTGATAAGACCATGATTAGTATTATTTACTGAATCACGAATATCATCTAACTTATCAGAAATTTCATCTGTCAAATTATCCCCCAATAATCTGAACATATTCTGAACTTTCTTAACCGCTTCTTTCTTTTCCTTTTCGCCAGCTCTGAACTTAGAACGAAGAGAAATTCCTTCATTCATAAGTTCCGCATTAAAGGCATTAAGAACATTGTTAGTAATTTCCTTATATTCATCAACAGAAATATCTTCCAAAGAAAGAACAGACATATCTTGCATTAACTGAACAAAATCTGTCTGCCCCATAGTTTCAGATTTTTCTTCTCCAGTCTTGTAGAGAAGTGAATCCAGATAACTGTTATCCGCCAGAAGTTTATGAAGAATTACAAGACCTTCAATGTCCTTTTTATCTTCAAGTTTTACAGCAGTATAAATTGGTTCTTTTATTGCATCCAACTCGGCAAACTTTTCTGGATTGTTTTCTGCAAAATCCTTCAATTCCTTTATGAATTTCATGTTAGGACTTTCAGTTTCTTCTACATCAAACTTTGAAAGTTCATGTTCAACAAGAGTTTCGTCTGTTGTATAAATCTGACTGTCTTCTCCAAACAAATTATGGAATGCTTGAAGTTTTACCAAAGTTCTCTTATAAAGATTTATCTGTTCATCTCCCTTAGTTGACGGATAGAAGTTATAACTGTAAATCTTGTCCGAGGTTGAACCAATACGGTTAATTCGTCCAAGTCTCTGCATCAAAGTTGTTGCATTCCATGGACTGTCATAATTCAAGAGAGAATTTGCTTCATGCAAGTTTACACCTTCGGCAAGAACATCTGTTGTGATAAGAATGTTGTAATCGCTTCTCTTTGCGCCTTTGTAGTTTGCATCAAAGTTCTGAGCAATTACTTCTTGCATTTCCTTTCTGTTCTTTGCAGTGATAGAAAGAACTTTATATTCACTTGCACAATCATTGAATTTTTCAACAAGAGCATCCTGAGTAGCAATACATTCAGTAAAGATAACAAGTTTCTGCTGCTTGTTTTTCTTTTTATCCATAAAGTTATCAATGTTACGGATGAATGTAGAAATCTTTGGATCTTGTTTTACGTTATTCCATCCTTCAATCAGCTTGTTTGTAAGCAACAAGTCATTTTCAAGACGTTCTTTATAAGCATCTGTAAAGTCTTTTGACTTAAATTCCTGATTATGAATTGTCTGATGTTTTTTATTCTGTTTTTCAGCCTTAGTTTTTATTTCATCAAGACAAGCTTCAAAACTTCCCTTCTTCTTTCTGTTATCTGGATGAAGAATTGCATTTACATCAACATCAGGACAAATAAATACTCTGTCAGCTTTAATCATATCAAGCATATTCTGAGTATTCTGTCTGAAATTTCTTAATGACTGTTCAAAAGCATCACGGCTTGATTCCAAACGCTTTACAAGGTGAAGTTCCATCATGGCCGCAAGACGAGCCGAAATTCCTTCTACATTGATAGAACCCGTTCCTTGAATTCCACGTTTTGAATCATACTGATAAATGTCTTTATGCTTATCACTCTTTAAGAATTCAATAGCACGATAACGGAAATAGCCGAGACAATCTTTTTCAATATCCCTGAAATCAAAGGTCTGAACTCCATTCTCATCCCAATCAACATGAGCAATATTAGGTGCAATAATATCAAGCGACTGAACGAACAAAGCACCAAGTTCACCTGTCATTTCATAAGGTATGCCCTTTGGCGGTGTAATTTCTGGGAATACAAGCCCCTGACTTTCCATATCCTCAGCATAATATTTTTTCAAGTCAGTTCTTGTTCTACGGATAACAAGCTGATTTACTACATAATCACGCAAATCTTTTGTAATCTGATCAAGTTTTTTAAGGTCTTCATCCTTTTCAGCCTGAGTTTTTGGAATCTTCTTTCCGTCAGCATCCCTTCCCTTATAATCCTTAATACATTCCTCATAAATCTTTTCTTTGTCAGCAAAGAAGTATTCGAGATTATTACCAAACTGCCCGAGCCCGCTAAGGGTAGACTTTGTATGTTGTCTCTGGAAAAGATAAATCTGATTAGCCAAATCGCTAGGTCGATTATTCTGAGGTGTAGCAGAAAGCAGAACAACGTATGGATCTACATCAGCAATCAAATCATCAAGTTTTTGATACATCTGGGTTCCGTTATTACGGAATCTATGACTTTCATCCACAACAATCAAACCAAAGTTTCGTTTTGAGAAGTTATCGTCAAAATCGTCAATTCCAATGGCATTGCCGTTTTCATCAGTCAAATCGTCAGTATCAAGACAACCGATTGTAGAAATGACTACAAAATCCTTAATTTTCTTTTTTGCCCCATTATCAAAATAGTCGATGGAATCTTCCCAACTCTTTTTAATAGCTGGCGGAGTAATTACAAGGACGGGTTTTGCAAAGCCAATGCTTAAAAGGTAACGTTTAATTACCATAACCGCAGTAAATGTTTTTCCAAGACCTACAACATCAGCAAGGATAAATCCTTTATGCTTCTGCATAATAGAAAAGCCTTGATTTACTGCTTCTGTCTGGTATTTCAAGACCTTAAAGTTTGAATCTGTTGGAAGATAGTCTTCTTCTTTTATCATACCATCAGAATCAATAACTGCACCAAATTGGTCGATAAGAGTCTTTATATATGCTTCATAAGGAGTAACTATCTTTAATTCAGGTTCTGTATTATATGGTGGAGTAGGCTCTGCAACGGGTGGAAGATTTTTGTTTCCCCCATTTTTAAGAATCTGTTCTAAAAATTCCTGAGTCCAATCTTCACTTAATTCCCATTTTTCGTTGAACCAAGAGTTATGACCTTTCATAACGGGATTAGGCTGAAAGTTAATTATATGAGTAGTTGTTTCCAGATAGTTTAATTCTGCATTGCCTTGTAAACCTTTTGCAGTAAAGTTAGAACTTCCCAAAATTGCATAGGCTTTATCGAAATCTGTTTTACCACGGAAAATATAGCATTTTGAATGAAGAAACTGAGATTCATCATTTTCATTTTTCTTGAACTTATGTATTTCAAGTTTTGGAGTTCCGTCTGAATTCTTCATTACTCCATAATCAAGAAGAAGTTTGACAGAATCCTGATATTCTTCCTTCACATCAAGTTCATTTATATCAACACGGATAAAATCGTCAGGATAGGATGCGTCTTTATATTTTGCTTTTTTTACCTGATTAGCAAACACCTGAGGATCTTTTCCAATCAGCAGTTTTAAGTTTGTTCCATCCCTATCCAGAAATCCTTTTAATTCTTCAACGATAAGTGAAGTTCCAGGCAAATCCCAATATCCAGATGCAATTTTAATTTCAGTTATGGATGGTTCTTTTATTAAGTTTTTTAAAGTATCAACAAGTTTTAAATTATCAGAATTATCAATAAGGGTATTACTAAAGTCCATTTTTATCCCCAAAATTCATTTTTCTTCAATATGATAATATCATAAATTTTCGTTTTTTTCTAATAACTAATCCTTTATCGCCCCATCGGCAAATTACTAACCGCATACCACTTAAAGTAATGACTTTAAGTAAAATCTAGACTCACCAAAAATCGACCGATTCCAAATTGTTCCAAAATACGGCTTAAAAAGTTGAAATTTCGGGAATTTTGAGGTATATTCTTATTACTCGGTGGAAACCACTCCACTCCTACCTGCTAATATCTATAAAAATCTAATTTCTATTCTTATTTTCTCAACGGTAATCCGTATGGTTCCAACAGGTCACCACAAAAATCCCCGCCCCACATAGTCTTTTATAGTTTTATTAACTAATTTATGTTATATTTTGTTACAAATTTTTGAGAGGTCTTATGAAAAAATCAGTCTTTATCAGAGCTTTAGCGGCACTTTTTCTTTCTTATGCATTCATTTCCTGTCAGGATGATGAACCGGAAGAATTAACACTTTCACAATCAATTGCCACGGTAAAAAGCAGCGGTTTTTTATTTCAAAAAGACGATTCAGGAACAGGTACAGATGTTTCCATTACATGGGACTGGAAAAAAACTGACAATCTTTCTTCAAAGGTAATGCACGTTCAGATCTGGCTTGATGACTTCATACTTCACGAAACAGAAACAACTGCCAGAACCATTACTTTTTCACAGCCGGCCCTTGTCATGGATCCGGAAAGTTACCTGCCTTTACAGAGATCCCTCAAATTTGTTTTCTGGTATGACGAAAACAACAAAGTTGAATTTTATAAAACTCCTGACGTTCCTTCTGTCAAAAAACTTCATTACAAATCTGTCAACGACGGCAAGGATCTTCTTTTTACATGGGACAATTCTGACATAAAAGACCTGCCTGATTTTATCGAAAACTATTACATCAGTCTTATTCCTGTTAAAAACTACGGCGCGCCAGAAACTGACAGAAAAATTGAAGAACAACCTGTTCAAGTAACTCAAACATCATTCCTATTTGAAGAACCGAACCCGGAAACAACTTACTCATTTTCCATCTATTCAAAGACTGCAGCTTGCGGCTACACTTCCGAACCATCAGTTCTGACAGATGTAAAACCAGGTCAGGCAGACGTTTTTGATGCAGTAACTTCTCCATTAAATCAGATTCCCACTACCCAGAATTCTGTAGTTTACGAAAATGCCAGGGGAATGAACTTTTACCTTATCAAAACAAATACAACAGAATTCATCTGCAACACTTCCCGCTATGTTACAGGTTTTTCAACAGAAAATTCCCTCATCAATTCTAATGACGAACCTTCTCAAACAAATTATTCTTCACGAAGCATCAGTACACCTTTTACACACACTTCTCCATCTTTTAATCCGGAAGACCAGTACCACGAAGTTCCTTATATTGACGAAAGCGAACCATTTCAGATTGCTAGAGAATCAGATGAACTCCAGTCTGAAATTTTTGCTGACACAGGATCCTCAGGTCCAATAAACTATAAGATCGGTGACACAAGAATCATTTCTGTAGCAGACAAAGCAAACAAAACCTTTACTCCAAAAACAGCCACCCTCAGGGCAACTGGTGAGCATTGTTATGCATGGATTGTAGACGACTATTATTCAAAAAACGACGCATCAGGCAACGGGAAAATCAGTACAAATCAGGTTAAAAAATTTGTAGAAAACTTTGAAAAAATCTACGCCCTTGAACGATATGTTTTCGGCAATGAAAGCTCAAAAGTTGTTGTAAGGCAATCTGCAACCAGCACATGGTGGAGTTTTAAGGATATTAACACTTATAGCGAAACAGGCAGCAAAATCAACATTGTCTTTTATGACATTGACGGCGATACCGGGCAGACAAACTGGCTGACTTATGGATTTTTCAGTTCAAGTGACTATGGAATTAATCCTTACGCTCAATTCAAAGGAAACGGCGGCCACTATCTCCACATTGACACTTTTGCAGCAACTGATATCACAGATAAATGTTACGGAACTCTTGCCCACGAATTCCAGCATCTGATCCACTTCGGTGTTAAATACTTAGATAATCCCAACAGGCTGAGCAGTTCTGATATCGAATCATGGTTTACAGAAATGTGCAGCATGCTTTGTGAAGATATGCTTTTGAAACATTTGAATCTTCCTGAAACAAGCAGTCCATGGGCTGCAAGAACAAAATATTTTAATTCCGGCTACAGCACAAACGGATTTAAATACTGGGACAACAGCGACAACGCCTTCTGCTACGGCCGCTCTTACATTCTGGGAGCATGGCTTGCACGAAAATACGGCGGTGCCCAGTTTGTAAAAGACATGATGGACAATACCTTCCGCAATATGGACGCCCTTATGTATGCTGTAAATAAACAGGATCCTTCTATGACAAAAGATACTCTCTTAAGGGATTTTGCAGCTTCATTGCTTTACAAAAACAAAGATACAGCTCCAGTAGCAACTGTAATGAACGATGGTGCCCAGACACTCATTTATAATGAAAACGGCATCAATTACAGTTACCCAATGACAGGCTTTAATCTTTACGATTATGTTCAGTCTGCAAATGAAACCTCTCTGGGGCCGATATTTGACAATGCAAAAAATCAAAAACAGCGACCTGTCAGCAATTACGGTTTTACCATTGGATATATCGAAAAATCAAATCAGGACCAGGTTAACATTGAACTGTCACAGGACGATGACACCCCTGGTTATAAAACTTATATAATTGCAGTTCCTGTTAAGTAAAAAGAAAAAGTCGTGTTAAAATATTAGTATGACAGATAAAGAACTTGTTCAAAAAGCACTGGATGCCCGCAAAAACTCATATTCGCCATACTCAAATTACAAAGTTGGAGCCGCCCTTCTTTGTGAAGACGGCACAGTTTTTACCGGCTGTAATGTAGAAAATGCTTCCTACCCCTGCGGCATCTGCGGCGAAAGAACAGCTGTTGCAAAAGCCGTAAGCGAAGGACACAAAAAATTTACAGCCATCGCCATCGCCGGTACCTCAGAAGAACTCTGCACTCCCTGCGGAATGTGCCGCCAGGTTTTATACGAATTTGCACCCCAGTTAAAGGTTCTCTGCGGCGGTTCTAAGGGCAATTACGAAGAAAAAACATTATCAGACCTCCTCGTTGCAGGCTTTGGCCCTCAATCAATGGAATAAGGCAGAAATTACGCTTATTAATCAGCATATAATTCCGTTTTTTATGTTTACTGCACCAGCGATGGGAGCCCCGAAGTTGCCAAAGGCAATGAGCGTCAGCGAAGGGCGGACGTAGCGGCGGCGAAGCCGTGGTGCCCTTATTCAAAAAAAATCCTATCTGTGATAATCTGTTAATATCACACGAATAAAATTGTCTGTGTGAACCGCAATATCCATCTGCTTAATCTGTGGATAAAACTCAGGAGACCAATATGGAATCATACAAAAAAGAATTCATCGACTTTATGGTTGAATGCCAGGTATTAAAGTTCGGTTCATTTACACTTAAATCAGGCCGTCAGTCACCATTCTTTATGAATGCCGGTGCTTACGTTACAGGAAGCCAGCTCAAACGTTTAGGCGAATACTACGCAAAGGCAATTCACGACAACTTCGGCGACGACTTCGACGTATTCTTCGGACCAGCTTACAAAGGAATTCCACTGGCAGTAGTAACAGCAGTTGCATACTCAGAACTTTACGGCAAAGAAGTTAAATACTGCTGCGACCGCAAGGAAGAAAAAGACCACGGTGCAGACAAAGGTGCCCTTCTTGGTTACAAAATCAAAGACGGGGACCGCGTTGTAATCATTGAAGACGTAACAACTTCCGGAAAATCAATCGAAGAAACATATCCAAAAATCAAAGCCCAGGAAACAACTCCAGGCGGAATCAAAATCGTAGGCGAAATCGTTTCCCTCAACCGCATGGAAAAAGCTCCAGACTCAGATAAAGCAGCCCTCGATGTAATCACAGAAAAATACGGCTTCCCTGCAAAAGCAATTGTTTCAATGGCAGATGTAGTTGACGCCCTCTACACAAACGGAGACAAAAAACTCATTACCGACGAAATTAAAACAGAAATCGACAAATATTACGAAACATACGGGGCCAAGTAATTTTACGGGCGTTCCCTTAAGCCATGGGCTTAAGGTCAGGCCATCCGCCCTTCCGCGTCAAAGCGCTTCATTGTTTACGGCAGTTCCGCAGGCGAAACTACCGTAAACAACTACGGGGCTCCTGTCCTTAACGCAAAAAAATAACAACGGTAGTTTTTACTTGTCCCCAAAAAGGGACACTCAGTAACTACCGCTGTTTTTTTTTACATTCATTTTTATTCTGTCTTAAAAATCGAAATTGCTTCTACAAGAAGCTGAGCATTACTATTAAGCTCTTCACTCATGCTGGCAAGCTCTTCGGCAGCACTTGCGTTCTGCTGAACAACTGAATCCAGCTGAGTAATAGCTTCATTTACCTGAACAATTCCAGTGCTCTGCTCTCCACAAGCTACAGAAATATCTTTAATAAGGCGGCTTGTTTCCTGTGCATTAGGAACAACCATATCCATCTTTTCACCGGCTTCGTATGCAGTCTTTATTGTTTCTGCAGCAAGTGTACTGATTTCTGCACTTGAGCTTAAACTGCGTTCTGCCAGCTTACGAACTTCGCTTGCAACAACAGTAAAACCTTTACCGGCTTCTCCTGCTCTGGCAGCTTCGATAGCAGCATTTAGAGCAAGCATATTAGTCTGACTAGCAATTTCGTCAATTAAATTGATTTTTTCAGAAATGACTTTTACTGCCTCCAGAGCACTTCTAACAGCCTGAGCTCCAGCTTGTGTATCCTGATTTGTCTGGTTTGCAATTGCATCTGTTTTTTCAGAGTTTTCTGCAGTCTGCTGAATGTTTGAAGCAATTTCTTCCATAGTGGCAGACATTTCTTCTGTTGCAGCGGCCTGTTCATTGGCACCGCTGGAAATTGACTGACTTGCCTGACTGATCTGCTGGCTGCCAGCCTGAACTTCTATAGCAGAAGTCTTTACTTTAACAATAACGTTAAGGATTTTTTCCATGGTAAGGTTAAAATAATGAGACAGCTGTGCTATTTCGTCCGACCCTCGTTCAGGAAGCCTTTTTGTAATATCACCATTACCTTCAGAAATTCCCTTTAATATATTTGTAGCAGTAACAAGTGGCTGAACCAAATATGTAATCAAAATACTGCAGACTATAATTACTGCAATAATAAATACAAACATCAGTGAAAAAATAAAAACTCTAAGCTTTGTTATAAACTCAAAATAATAGCTGTATGGCGAAGTACAGAATACAGACCAGTCATAGCCATCAATCGGTCTGAAGGAACAGATTATTTTTTTATTAATTGCAGGATCTATAAAAATAGAAACTCCTCTCTGTCTCTGCATAATTAATCCAAAAGTTTTTGCAATGCTGGATTCAGGATCAACATCGGCAACATTATCACCTTTCGCAGCATCATTTGGATTTGCAACAGAAGTACCTATTTTTGTGTTTATAACTGCAGGATGCATTCCGTTTCCAAGATCAATTGTGCGGCACAAGGTATCAACTGCATTTCCGTGGAGGTTCATCATCAAAACAGATACAACCTTACCATTATCATCTTTTACAGGTACAACATATGTTGTAAGGCTTTGTCCTGTAACAGGGCTTACATAAGGATCCATAAGAACTTCTTTTCCCTGCATTGCCTCTATAAAATATGTTCGCTTCGAAAGATTAACTGTAGCACCGGCACTTGTAAGGCTCATTCCCGCGGAATTAATGTAACCAATATTTTCGTATCGGGGATCCATTCTTTTTACAGCATTAGCCAGATACCGTGTTTTTGTTAAATCAGAAACGGAAGAATCCTTAAAAATATCAAGATTTGCATAAGAACGGAGAATCTCAAACTGCTTATCATTTTCTGCCTGAATTTGATGTGCAATATCATCAGATATAGAAAGCAACTGATTATTTACAGTTACAGTCAAAGCAGAAGACGATGTTCTTACAGCAATAATTCCAAGAACACCAAGTGCAAGTACCACAACCGATAATACAAGTACACTAATTTTGTACTTAAGAGAAATTTTAATTTGATTTCCGCGTATCTTCATGTTAAAAAAAACACATTCCGCCCAATACAGTGCAGAATGCGTTACTCCTGTTAACTGAATTTTAGGAATTTCTTTTCCAAATCCTTAATAAGCTTATATTCAAAAGAATCTACAAGTGCCAGGTAAGAAGCTTCCATAATGTCACTGGAAACACCCATAGTACTCCAGCTGTTCTCACCATCGCTTGATTCAATCAAAACACGAACTTTAGAAGCAGTTGCACCCTTACCATCAAGAACACGAACTTTATAGTCAGTTAGCTTAATTTTTTCAACAATTGGATAAAACTGAACAAGAGCTGCACGCAAGGCAGTATCCATGGCATTTACAGGACCATCTCCCTCGCCGGCAGTTACAACTGCTTTTCCTTCTACATCAAGCTTAACCTGAGCAAAAGCACTCTGGTCATCAGCAAACCGCGGGAACTCTCCGCTTGTTTTGTAGTAATGAAGATTAAAGAAAGGCTGATATTTTCCCAAAGTTTTTCTTACAAGAATTTCAAAGCTGCCGTCTGCACCTTCAAACTGATAACCTTCATGCTCCAGCTGCTTAACTTTATCAACAATCTGTTTAACAACAGGACTTGTTTTTGTAAGACTTTTGTCAAATTTCTGAACCTTTTCAACAATCATGCTCTTACCGGCAACTTCACTCATTAAAAAGATCCGTTCATTTCCTACTGTCTCAGGTTCAATGTGTTCATAAGCAAATGGATTTTTAATTACTGCATCAATGTGCATACCGGCCTTATGAGCAAAGGCACTGGATCCAACAAAAGGAAGCCCAGGATTCAAGGCAATGTTTGTAATTTCAGCAACCCTTTTACAGATTGGTGTAAGATTCTTCATATTTTCTTCCGGAATACAGCTGTACCCCATCTTAAGCTGAAGATCCGCAATAATTGTCGAAAGATTTGCGTTTCCTGTGCGTTCTCCAAAACCGAGCAGTACACCCTGTACATGTCTTGCACCGGCTTCTACAGCTAAAAGGGAATTTGCAACGGCAAGCCCAGCATCGTTGTGTGTATGGATGCCGATAATCACTTCGTGATTATTATTATTAAACTGGCCATAAACTGCCTTTGTTGCATTAAAGCATTCCATAGGCATGGCACCGCCTTTTGTTTCGCAGAGAATAAGACATTCAGCTCCACCTTCAACGGCAGCACCAAGAGACTTCATGGCATAATCTGGATTTGCTTCGTAACCAGTAAAAAAATGCTCAGCATCAAAAAAAACATGACGGTTCTGTGATTTAAGATATGCAACAGTATCACGAATCATTTCCAGGTTTTCGTCCAGAGTTGCATGGAGAATATCAGTCACCTGAAAGTCCCAGGTCTTTCCAAAAATACATACATATTCAGTATCTGCACTTAAAAGGCTCTGCAGATTCACATCTTCCGGGCAAGAAATACCTTTTCTTCTGGTTGACCCAAAGGCAACAAGTTTTGAGTTTTTTAACTGTAATTTTTTTGCTTCCTGAAAAAACTCCATATCCTTTGGATTGCTTCCAGGATTTCCAGCTTCTATAAATGAAACACCCAGTTCATCAAGGGCCTGAACAATATTAATTTTATCCTGAACCGAATAACTGATTCCTTCTCCCTGAGAACCATCCCTTAATGTTGAGTCAAAAATTGCAATTTTTTTATTTTCTGTCATAACCATTTGATTATGCAAAAAAAATCCCGATTCTTCAAGAACCGGGATTTCTAAGCAGCTTTATTTTACTGCTGCACCAATGCGCTCGAGAACCTTTTTGCGGTCCAGCGGCTTTACGATATAGTTTTTAGCACCAAGGAGAAGAGACTTTTTAACAAGTTCTTCTTTTCCAAGGGCAGAAACCATTACAACTTTTGCATTTTTATCAAAAGCCATAATCTGTTCCAAAGCAGTAATACCATCCATACGAGGCATAGTAATATCCATTGTAACAAGGTCAACATTTGGACAAAGTTCCTTGTATTTATCAACACCATCTTTTCCGTCAACAGCTGTTGCAACAACTTCATAACCTTCTGAAGTAAGAATCTGTCCAAGCTGTTTTGCAACGAAGATAGAGTCGTCTACGATGAGAACGCGAATTTTAGTTCCATCAACTCTTACACCTTCTGGCGGTCTTTCGTTAATTGAAGGGAAATCCTGTTTAGTTTTCATGTACTGCCTCCTCTATCCTACATACGCTCACGAATGGCTACGTTTACTTCAATTTTACCACATTCAGTAATGAGTGGAACAATCAAAGCTTCGACACTTTCTGTCTGGCCACCAAGTGCAGCAATTTCCATATTATGTCCAGCAAAAAGTGCTGGAGGTGTAAGGTCAAACTTGAACCCCAGTTCATGGAGCTTTGTTACAGCCTGAGCTGTAATCAGATTTGCAAGTTCACTGATTGTTGCTTTTGCAAGATCATCAAATTCGGTAAGTTTTTCACCGTTCATTTTTGATGCAATATTCAATGCAGTTTCGAAAGACATGTCAAAAAGTACACGACCTTCAACATCACCTGCAAGACCAACAAGTGCTGCAACTCCCATTACTGGCATAGCTGTAGATTTAAGATATAAATCCCCGCGCTTTACATCAGCACCATCAAGTACTTCCTTCAAAACCTGAAAGGAAGTTTCAACAAATGGATTAATGTATTCTACTCTCATACGCTTCTCCCAATTAATTTATTGTTTAGTATAAGTTGAAATTGCACCATCTTTATGTGCAACAAACTTTCCGTTACCTTCAAGGGTTTCGTTCTGACCGAGGAAGATAACACCATTGCCTTTTAATTTTTCTTCAAAATCCGCTGTTAATCCAGCCTGAGCAGCTGCTGGCAGGAATGATACTAAATCTCTGGCAAATATTATATCACAAACTGGCAAAGCGTTGGTATTTGCACAGTCATGGTATTCAAACATAATGCTGTTTTTAAGCTCTGTTGTAAATGTAAAATCATTATTTGTTTTGGTTGTTACATATGGAGCATACCATCCATTGGCAACCGAATCAGGAACAGAAAGCAGAGGTGCATTTGAAACATTGAGGAGATCAATATCATGTGCATAAATTCTGATTTTTGCTTCCGGATACTTCTTTTTGAGAAGACATGCAAGAGAATATGTTTCAAACCCCTTTCCACAACCTGGATTCCATACAACAATCTGCTTAGCAGTGTTGTCAGGAAGCTGTTTGTACACAGAATCAGCATATTCTTTTGTCCACCATGTTGCATTGCAAGGTGAGAAGAATGGTTTGAGGAATGCATCAGCATCTTCTGTCGAAGCAAGCTGAGTCTGATCTGATCCTCTTTCCTTTCTCCACTCCTTAAAGCGTTCTTTGACCCAGGCTTCGTTTACTGAAGATACTGTAAACTTTCTCATCTGTTCAAGGGAATCTTTAATGAACGAAAGGTCAATATTTTCTTCCTTAGCAGGGGCAGGAGCTTCCACTTTTTCTGTTTTAGCAGAACTCTTATCTGCCTTCCCTGTTTTTACTTCAACTTTTGCCGCTGCACGCATCATCATTTTGCGTGCTGTATCTTCTTCGGAAATCTTCTGACTCTCAGTTTTTGAACCGAAGATTTTTTCAATATCAAGAAGAATGTAGAGTCTGTTATTAACTTCAACTACTCCCTGAATATACTTGATGTTGATATCTCCAAAAAGAGGATGTGGCGGCTGGATTGTTGATTTTTGAATACCAACTACTTTATCGATAGCATCAACAACAATACCAAATGTCTGTTCCCCTACAGAAACAATAAGCATATTTTCAAGAGCATCTGACACTCTTTCTTCTACTTCAATATTGAAGAAAAGACGAAGATCTACGATTGGAATGATTTCACCACGAAGGTTGTATACACCAAGTACAAATGGCAGTGTATTTGGAACGTAAGTAAAGCGTCCCGCCTTAGCGATTTCTTTAATTTTCATAATATCGATGGCGTAATCTTTTCCTGCAAGAGAAAAAGTAACCATCTTATAATCAATCATAGAGAGCTTTTCATTTTTTTCTGTAGCATCTTTACCTGTAATGTAATTTGCATATGCGCCCAGGTTTTCTGCAAGAGCATCGTTGATATTTTTAGTTTCTTCCTGAGCAGTCTGATTTACCTGATTCTGTACATTTTCCATGTTAAACTCCAACCTTACTCAGTAATTCCATATTCCGACCGGGCTTCTATTTCCTGACGTACGCCAAGTTCAAGAAGCTGTGAAACATCGATAATAAGTGAAACAGATCCATCACCAAGAATAGAAGCACCTGCAATTCCAGGGGACTGTGTGAACTGATCACGCAGCGGCTTGATTACAACATCTTCTTCTCCAATGAGTGCATCAACCATAATACCAATCTTTTTATCCTGAGTACCAACAATTACTACAAAGCAGTAATCTCCATCCTCTGTGTTGTGAATGTTAAACAGTCTGCTTAAGCGGAGGACTGAAATAACTTCATTGCGGACATTGAGTACTTCATAGTTATCAATTGTGTTGATATCTTCTTTTTTTATACGGTGGCTTTCAATTACAGAGGCAATTGGAATTGAGTAAACTTCTTTTCCAACTTTTACAAGCAGACCCTGAATAATAGCCAGTGTAAGAGGAAGTCTGATTGAGAACTTTGATCCCTTACCCTTTTCTGTTGTTACATTAACTGTACCGTTAAGCTTATCAATCATTGTCTTAACAACATCAAGACCTACACCACGGCCAGATACGTTTGTAATCTTTGCTGCTGTGGAGAATCCTGGAAGGAATATAAGGTTAGCAGCTTCCTGTTCTGAAAGAACTTTATTTGGATGAATAAGTCCACGCTCAATAGCTTTTGCACGAACTTTTTCAGCATCAATTCCGCCACCATCATCTACAATATCGATGATAATCATATTACCTTCGTTGGCAGCCTTAAGAAGAACAGTACCAGTTTCATCTTTTCCGGCCTTTTTACGTGCTTCCGGTGTTTCAATACCATGATCAACAGAGTTACGTACACAGTGCATGATTGGATCCATAAGGTCATCAATTACTGTCTTATCAAGTTCTGTATCTTCACCTTCAATAAGAAGATTAACTTTCTTGTTAAGATCTTTCTGAAGGTCACGCACAACACGTGGGAAACGGTCGAAAATCTGACTGATTGGTACCATTCGGATTTTCATAACACCTTCCTGCAATTCACCGGCAATACGGCCGAGATTCTGTGTTGCAGAATGGAATTTAGTATTAAGATCCTTAAATCTTGTTTCAAAGGCATCAAAGTAATTAGCAATGTCGCCATATTCATTAAGGATATTATTTTTAATGTCTTTTACAGATACACCGTTCTGAATTTCTTCCAGATACTGAGGAAGCTGTTCGAACATTTTGCGAACTTTTTCTTTATAAGAAGAATCCAAAGTCTGGAACTGTATAAGCATCTCTGCCTGCTGCTGAGCACTCTGGTTAAATGAAGCCTTTGTAATGACAGTTTCAGAAACAAGATTAAGCAGATAGTCAATACGCTTTGAATCTACACGGAGAATAGAGCTCTGCTGGGCATGACCACTGGCTGGAGCACCACTTTTTGCAGGTGCAGCTTTAGGTGCAGAAGCCTGAGGTGCAGGTGCTGCAGCTGGAGCTGCCGGGGCCACAGAAACGGCAGGTTCTTCTGCCACAGGTGCAGGTTCAGATTTTTGTACAGGAGCACTGGCTTTTTCTGTGCCAGCAGAAGACTGGGCAGCAGTTGCATTATCGAGATTTTTAGCATCTACACTTAATGTAACATCATCAAGAAAAGCTGTATCTTCAAGTTCATCGGCTGAACTTCCTGAAGCAACAAAATATATTACTTCTTTATGGAACTCGTCTTCATACAAGGCATCAAAATCCGGGATTGTCTTTAATACAGTTCCACAGTTTTTAAGTGCTGCAAATACCTGAATACCACCAACAGTATTCATAGGATTATTTTCGTCAAATTCTACGGTAATTGACCAGAGTTTCTGACCGCTCTCACAGTTCTGTTTAAGTTCAAGAAGTTCGAACTCTGACATATTGAGATTAATTTTTTCTGCTGGTGCAGATGGTGCAGCTGCAGGTGCTGCAGGTGCTGGAGCTGGGGCAGGTGCAGTTTTAGGAGCCTTACCGCCGGCAGATGGAATCATGCCTTTAATTTTAGCTGTGATTTCTTCTACACTTTCTTCGTAAATACTGCCGTTCTGACGTGCACCAAGCATAGCCTTAATAACATCCAGGGCTGTAAGAAGGGTATCTACAACATCTTCCGTAACCTTTACACGATCGGAACGAACTTCATCAAGAAGATCTTCCATAGTGTGGGCAAAATGAGAAATTTCGGTAAATTCAACTGTTGCAGAATTTCCTTTTAATGTATGTGCTGCACGGAAGATTTCGTCGATAGCATCATGATTGTTAGGATCATTCTCGATAGCAAGAACATTACTTTCGAGATTATCAACCATCAATTCTGCTTCAGAGAAGTAGTCCTTTAACAGCTCTTCGTTATTTGCGTCAAGATAATCACTCATACATTATATTTTAACCTTTCATTTCTCAAAGTCAAGGTAAAAAAAATCTCTAACAGATTGTTAAAAAATATATTTTTCAGCTTCTCACTTTTTATTAAAGTTCAGCTGTTTCCATGCCGAAAATCTTAAAGTATAACTATGCAAACGCTGGAGTTGCTTATGAAACTTACTAAAAAACTTTTTATATCTATATTGCTAACCGGACTTATATCTCTTTCTGTCCTAAATGCAACTGCATTTTCCGGATATGCAGGGATAAAAGGAGACCTTAAACAGAATGAAGATTCCGGAAGCTGCGACCCTATCATGAACATACAGGCTTATTTTGCAGGTCAGCTGGACTTTAATCCGGCATTTCTTTTAAGAACAGAGTTAAGCCTTCAAACTGCAGATGTTATTAAAAACGGCCTTTTCGAAGAGACTGATTCAAAGTTTTGCATAGATGAACTTTCGTGCACATATATAAAACCATTTCTTGGAATTACACAGTATTTTAGCCTTTTTCTCGGGAACTATGAACCTATCGGAAGTGATGTGTTTTTGCAGAGACAATTCGGAACAAAACCTATTACTTCCATGCTCACAGAAAGCTGGCTCGGTGTAAAAGGATCGTCAGTATACCCTTTTTATGGTTTTGGTGGATCTTACATTGTCCATATGAACAACTCCCCTATTGCAACAGGTATTTACATTTATAAAAACAAGAACAATGACCAGGATATTAATCAGCTTAACATTGACTGGCGGTTTGGTTCTGTAACACAATACTGCTCTGTAGATTTTGCAGCAGGTGTTGGTGCTCCTCTTGATTCAAAAAATGGTAGTGAAGATGTAATCCTGCTTGTAGACAAGCTTTATCTTCACACAGGAATAGATTTCCTTGTGGGTAACAGATATACACAATCACTGTTCATTCAGGCAGGATTTGACAACATGCCTCTTAAAGCTGGAGATAATTCAAACGAAATTGACTCTGACGACATTTACCTCATATTAGAACCAAGGCTTTATACAAAAAAATTCAAAGCCCATGCAACTTTTTTTAGTGTTCCTGAAGAAAATACAGAAAAACTTATTTTTATAGAAAAGGGACACACTCTTGGAGCTAACCTGACTATTTTTACAGACCAGCTCTACGTTAAAAATAAGGACATAACTTTCGGATTCCACAGTACACTTTCATTTCCAGACAAAGACTTTTATGACTTAAAGAGATTTAAGGAATTAAAGGATGATGATTATGCAATTAAAGTCAGTCCTTTTGTAAAAATCCCTTTAATGGCAGGAAACCTGAATTTTCTCCTGCAATGCAAAATGAACGGCTTTGACAAAAATCAGTGGTATGATCAGTTTAAATGCAATATAGGCTACAAGGCACAGCTTTAACATAAAGGGGCGTTGCGGGTCCTCCCGCACAAAGGGTAGCGTAAATAAAAACGGGCTGTTCCATACTTTTGGAGCAGCCCGTTTTTATTGGAGCGAAGGGGAAGACGGTCCCCTCCTTGCTTTAATTAACTAAAGTTCAAATTTAGAAAGTCTTGCACATGCTTCTTCTACATCAGCACGATGACCGAATGAAGAGAAACGGATAAAGCTTTCGCCCGATGGACCAAAGCCTGAACCAGGTGTTGTTACGATGTGACACTTGTCAAGAATTGCATCGAAAATTTCCCAGCTCTTTTTACCAGGGAATTTTGCCCATACGTATGGTCCGTTTCCTGTAAAATATGCCTTTACACCAAGTTTTTTGAAGTTTTCGCCATCAAGTGTTGCTTTAATCAGCTTGCCGTTTTCAAGATAGTAATCCACCTCGTCCTTCATGTCTTTAAGCCCCTGTTCATCAAGAGCAGCCAGACCTCCAGCCTGAGCGATATTTGATGCACCGTTAAACAATGTTGTCATTACACGGTTCCAGTCTTTGTTTACGCTTGTTCCGTCTGCAAATTTTAAATCATTTGGAACTACAGACCAGCCAAGTCGTACTCCTGTAAAACCAACTGGTTTCGAGAAGGAATTGATTTCAATGGCACAAGTGTGACTTCCTGGAATTTCAAAAATTGTTTTTGGAAGTTTTTCGTCTCGAATAAAGGCAAAATATGCAGCATCGTAGATGATGATACAGCCGTTTTCATTGGCAAAATTTACAAGACGTGTAAGCTGTTCTCTGGTTGCTGTTGCACCTGTTGGATTATTTGGGGAACAGATATAAAGGAGAGTATCTTTTTCTACTTTTGAAACATCAGGGAAAAAACCGTTTTCTTCTGTACATGGAAGATATGTTATACCTTCGTAGCCTGTTCCATTATTTGCTCCGGCAGCTCCCACTACTACAGAACCATCTACATAAACCGGATAAGCAGGATCCTGAACAGCAATTTTTACATCACGACCAAAAAGTGTCTGAATGCGGGCGATATCACATTTTGCACCATCTGAGATAAAAACTTCTGATTCGTCTGCCATTCCTTTATAGAAAACTTCAGCAATACGCTTACGGAGAGCAGAATTTCCCTGTTCATCACCATAACCAGAATATCCTTCCGGTGTTGAAAGTCCCAGTGCATAGTTACTCATAGCCTCTGCAATGTGCTTTGAAAGAGGCTCTGTTGTATTACCAATACCGAGAGAAATAATTTTTGCATCCGGATGAGCTGCAGAATATTCACGACGACGCTTGGCAATCTCTGGAAAGAGATAACCGGCTGATAAATTTGAAAAACCTGTATTTCTTTTAATCATAATCATGCATTTTAATGAAGGAATCAGGTAAATTCAACTGAAAATAGTATTTTGCAACTTAATCATTTTTAATATAATTAAACAAATTTATTAAAATTAAAATTTATGGAGAAAATCATGGCTAAAATTCAGATGAAAAATGCTGTTGCCGAACTTGACGGTGACGAAATGACCCGTGTTCTCTGGGCCGTAATCAAGGAAAAACTTCTTGAACCTTTTGTAGACCTTAAAACAGAATACTACGATTTAGGCCTTAAAAGCCGTGATGATTCTGATGATAAAATCACATACGAAGCTGCCGCTGCCATCAAAAGACTTGGAGTTGGCGTAAAATGTGCCACAATTACTTCAAATGCTGCCCGCATGGAAGAATACCACTTAAAGCAGCTTACACCATCTCCTAACGGTATTCTCCGCGGAGAACTTGACGGTACTATTTTCCGTGCACCGATTTTTGTAAAAAATATTCACTGCAATGTTACAAGCTGGAAAAAGCCTATCGTTCTTGGACGCCATGGTTATGGTGACGTATACAAAAACTGCGAAATTAAAACTCCATGTGCGGGAACTGCAGAACTTGTATTCACAGGTGAAGATGGAAAAGAAATTCGTAAGACTATTCAGGTAATGAAAGGACCTGGTGTAATCCAGGGAATGCACAATCTTGATGCATCTATCGAAAGTTTTGCCCGCTGCTGTTTCAACTACGCACTGGATCAGAAAATCAGCTGCTGGCTTGGAACAAAAGATACAATCTCAAAAACTTATGACGGAAACTTTAAGGCAATTTTCCAGAAAATTTTTGATGAAGAGTTTAAGGATAAATTCGAAAAAGCCGGAATTGAATATTTCTACACTCTGATTGATGATGCTGTTGCCCGTGTTATGAAAAGCGAAGGCGGATTCCTCTGGGCTTGTAAAAACTATGACGGTGACGTTATGAGCGATATGATTGCTTCTGCCTGCGGTTCACTGGCCATGATGACAAGTGTTCTTGTTTCTCCAAATGGTGAATTTGAATACGAAGCAAGCCACGGAACTGTACAGAAACACTACTACCGTTATCTTAAAGGTGAAAAAACATCTACAAACCCTGTTGCAACAATTTTTGCATGGACAGGAGCCCTTGCTAAACGTGCAGAACTGGACAACACTCCGGAACTTGCAGACTTTGCAAAGAAACTGGAAAAGGCCACTCTCGACACAATCGAAAGCGGCGTTATGACAGGTGACCTGGCAATGCTTGCTGAACCAAAAGCTGAAAGAGTTGTAAACTCATGGGAGTTTATTGACGAAATCGCTGCAAAACTGCACTAAAAACCTTACATAAAAAAGATTCCCGTGCGCAAACGTATCTACTGAAAAGGTGTCATTCCCGTGCTTGAGCACACTCGTTTTTGTGCTCACTTTGACACGGGAATCACATTTTTGTAAATCATTGTATTACAAAGAGATAAATTATCGGACCAAGCCTAATAATGACATTTTTTAGACTTTTTTCAGTGGCCTCTGCACAAACACGGGATTTTTTTTTGCAAAACTTTGAATTACAAAGAAATATGTTATGTGGACCAGACTCACAATGACATTTAAGAGACTTTCTAATAATCCCCTTTCTTATTCTGATACCAGATCGTTCAATTCCTTATTCTGAAAATGAAGAATCATTCCGATAGTTTTTGACGCTGTTAAGAGCAGATCCATATCGTTGTATTGCCAGATTCTCATGCAGCTTGTGCTGTCACATCGAAGGTAACCGTAAAATTTATCTCCATAAGAAATTTCTCCATAAAAAGTCGAGAAAATTCCCTGTTCCTTAAATCTGTTGCACAATTTATCCTGTTTTAGTTTTGATAGCTGCTTTACATCATTCTGATAAAAAATTGACATTCCAGGACTTACGTTTTTTTCGATGAGGTCATTATCAATATAATAAAATTCCTTTCCTCTGGACAAACTGTATACATCCGAAAAAATAAGCCTGTCTACAGATTGAATACCAATGTGATCTATCATCATGGTGGCACTAAACTGCTGCAGAAGCAGTTTTATGTTCTCTGCCAGATTTTCTGATCTGGAAAGAATCCTGAATATCTGATTATGAAGCTGCATTGAACTAGTGGCCAGATCGTTTGATGATTTTAATTGTATGTTGGCGTGTTTTTCTGCAAGGTAAATAATAAAACAGCTTCGTCCCTTTACTTTTCCACGGTAAAGAGCTTTATCGGCTGTTTCCATAAGTTTTTCATAATTATTAGCATCCTGATTAAACCTGGAAAGCCCAAGGGTAACTGTTACATAAAGTCCAGGAAGTGCATCAGCCTCTACTCCATCAACTGTCCTGAAAACTTCCCTGCATAATGACCATACTTCATCGTATTCTACAATTTCTGGTACAACAATAATAAATTCATCACCACCAAAGCGACCAACCACACCTTTGTCACCATAAGCTTCTTTGATTTTATCTGCCATAAGACAAATAACCCTGTCACCGATTGCATGTCCAAAACTGTCGTTAACATTCTTAAAATTATCAATATCAATCAGGGCAAGACTAAAGGGAGTATTGTTTTGTATAAGATAATTTGAAAAATCTACGATAGCCTGTCTGTCATAAAGCTTCGTAAGTGAATCTAACTGAAAGTGATTATTTTTAAAAAAAGTATTTTTCATTATCCTAATTTTAAATCCGAATACTATTCAAATCAAACAAATTAGAGATAATTAACAAATTATTAGAATGATAAAATATTCTTAAAAAGTTATAAATTATAATCCTGTTTAAGAATTCCACCCCAGGGAATATTGAGGCTTTTGCATAAAATTTTGTATTCAGCTTCTTCTGATTCTGTTGCAGATGTAACATAAAAAGAACAATCCCTGACATCATCTGTATGATTCGTTTTTATTTGAACCGCCATTGCACTCTCTTCAACCCGTATGGCCTGATTAGATACTCCGTCCCTTGAATCGATTACCTTTATTCTGTTACCGGCAGCTTTCTGCATTATTTCTGCAACATGGGTAAAATGTGTACACCCCAGAATAATTACATCACAGTCCAATGAAGAAAAGTAATCAACTGAAGGTTTTACGGCAGCAAGTTTTTCTTCTTCTGTGGCAGTAAAAAGATTTTTTTCAATAAAGGCTATTAAGTCAGGGTCTCCTCTTCTGTACACCTGGCAGTCTCTGGCAAAATCATCAATAAGCTTCTGACTGTAAGGATGGTTAACAGAAGCATTTGTTGCCAGAAAACCTATTTTTTTATTAGATGTAACTTTTGCAGCAAGTTTTATGGCTGGAACTGTTCCAATAATTGGAAGATCCGGAAATTTAACGCGAAGCTGCTCCAGGGCTGTTACAGAAATTGTATTACAGGCTATGATTACCGTTCGGGGATTCCAGTGTGACACAATCTGACTGATGGCCTGAGATGAACATTCTGTAATCTCTTCAAAGGATTTTTCACCGTATGGAAAATTAAGAGTATCTCCAAGATAAACACACCTGGCTTGAGGCTGCTTTTCTTTTAGGGCGAGCATGTAAGGTATGCCGCCGGTTCCGCTGTCTAAAAAAGCAAAATCTACCATTTTTTTTTTAGTTACCAAAAAGAGAATTAAAAGCTGCTCTGGCTTCCTGGGATTTTTGCAAAGAAGACGATGAAGAAGGTGTTTTATTTAATGAAAAACTGTCGCAGAAGTTATTGTGTTCTTTATCTTTAATAAGTTCGTCGATAGTTTCATGACAGTCGTAGTGACTTCCAGGTTCATAAAATTTGCAGTTAATGCATGAATGAAGATCTGCACCACAAAAAGAGCAGGTTGAAGTTCTGAATACTTCTGAATTTTCTACTGGTTTGCCACATTTCTTACACATACATAAAGTTTAACCATTTGATTAAAATCATTCAATTACATACAATTTGATTATATGTTTTTAAACAACCAGTGTTCCTGCCCGGGCTGCAAAAAGCCGGCAATTTCAACAGTAGATGAAAAAGGTAACCTTGTAGAAAATTCCGGCTGGTGCTACAAGCATACTCCTGACCCGGATGAAACAAAAGCCAGACTCTTTAAATATCTCCAGGACCATGAAAAGGTGGTAGGCATCAACTGTTCTGGAATTACGTTTCCAAAGTTTTCACTTCACAACAATAGATTTTACGGCTGCGACTTCAGTCACTGCTTTTTTCAGGAATTAAACTGCACTGGACTTCGCATGAGAATGTGCAAATTCGATTTCTGTGTTTTTACTGACTGTAATCTCCTTAAAAGCAACATGCAGTACACATCATTTGCCGGTGCAAAATTTATTCATGTTCTTTTTACCGGCTCTGACATGATTCAGGACAACTTTAACGGACTTTCCTCTTACCAGTCCAGTTTTGATGACTCAGATCTTTATTCTTCAAGATTTATTGGTGCCCGTCTTGTAGACACCTCCATAAGAAACTGTAATATCAAAAAAACCATGTTCTATAACACTCAGCAGAACAACGTTTCTTTTAAGCTTTCAAATACAAATGAGGCAATTTTTGATGAAAGAGGCAGTGCACTCTTTACCGGCGACAGCAATCTGGACAGCACAAAAAAGGACAGTAAATAATGAAAATCTATTTTCATATGAATATCGACAGTTTTTCAAATTCATACATCATCGTCAATGAAGAGACTGGAGCGGCAATTATTGTTGATCCAGGAAAGATTACTAAGGAAATGATTAACCAGATGGAAGATAATGGGTACAAACCTGTTGCCGCTCTTATTACTCATAACCATTCAGGCCATATACAGGGACTTAAAACTCTTCTGAAAATTTATGATGTTACAGTTTATGCAGCCGAGGCTAAAATTCTTGATATTCAGACAACAATGATTTCTGGTGAAGGAAGTCTGAACATTGGAGGTCTGGATATTCATTATTTTCCTGTACCAGGACATACTCCAGATTCCATGGTATATAAAATAGGTTCAGTACTTTTTACTGGTGATGTAATTCATGCCGGAAAAATCGGTGAAACAAATTCCAACTACTCAAAAATGATTCTTACCAGGGGAATCGAACAGAAAATATTGACGTTTAGTGAGGACACATCAATTATGCCAGGTCATGGGCCTTTAACAAGTGTAGCAGCCGAACGATGTTTTAATATAGATATTTAATTTCTTGAAATAAGCCACACACGCCCTGCAGCAAGATTATATTTTTCCATAACGTAATCTTCAAACATCTGGGACGCCCCCACAAACCCCGATGCCTTTGTTGCAATTATGTAGTCTGATTCTTTCTTAATCAGAGTCTGACTTGAACGCCAGTTTGCAATTTTTACATAATAATCTTCAACCGCATTAACAGGTTTTTGAAGCATATAGGCCATAAATTCATTTTTAAATAGATATTCGTCTTCTGTATCGTAGTTGAGAGAAGGATTCACCTGAAAATATCTGGTAAGAAAGTTTATGCTTTCGGGATCAGCTGCCTTAAGTGTATAAAAAATTGTGGAGGCGGCATTTCTGAAGTCCTGGTCAACAAAATAAATACCATGCCACCCTTCATGTGCAACAAAAGTTGTGCGAAGATAACCTGCACTTTCCTGACTAATTGAAATAACAGCTCCCCTGCCTTCTGATACAGTTCCATCCTGAGAAATTACAATCACACCGTTTTCCACCAGAATTTCTTTAAGCAGAAGTTCTTTTTCATTTAACGGAAACTTCTCTTTTCTGGCTTTTTCATAAAACTTTGCCAGATCGTAAGCCCTGTAATCGTGAGCATTGTATCCATGTTTCCCCTCCAGCTGGGCATCTGTCTGAAGGGTACCTTTTGTTTCTTTCTTTTCCACAAAAAATGCAAGACGCCGGAAGAAATCGTTCTGAACAGAATAATCGGCTGTATCAAAAAACAATATTCCTTCAAACCGATTCCATTCAAATAACTCATAATCTGTGCCCCGCCATCGTGATGAAGGCCAGCTCATTATAAGCCCCGGATCCACTTTATATGGTTTTAAAACATGATTTGTTCCAGTCTGTGCTTTTTTTAAAAGATTTCTGTCAGAAGGTTCTATGAGTATTGAATTTACCAGTTCAGGATTTTCAGTTATTTCAATATAGGAATAAGGATTTTTTAAGGCAGCAAGAGGAATACTTACTTTGTCAGAAGTACTTCGCAAAGTAAAACGCTCTCCCCCGCAATATGCCCTTACATATTTTCCATTATTATCAGCAGAAGGAACAAAGCCTATAGAAATAACAGGCATCAAAGACTTGTCTGAGTTTTCATCTGAATAAGAAAAGCTCATATTTGACAGAAGTTCGGCTTTTCTGGAGTTTTTTGAAACCACCCCGCCCATGGCACTGAAAGCATACAAAGGGACATCCCCTGAATAATCAACCCCAGATGAAGCTTCAACAATTTCTGCTGACAAAACAGAAACCTTAAAACCTGATTCTATAAAAAAACCTGCAGGAAGCTCATTGCTGTCAAAATCGGACCGGGAAAGAGAAAACAATATGGATAGTTTTCCGTTCTGAAAATCTTCTTTTGAAAATGAAACACATTTCCGTAATACAGGTTTTTCTTTAAGCTTTAATGAAGAATTAAGGTCTCCTTCCTGAAGAAAACAGATGTAAGATGTTAAAGCTTCTTCGCTGGAGATGTTTTTCTCTTCCAGCGTTACTTTTAATGCGGCCGTTCCGTTCTGTTTGTAGAAATTCTTTAACAGATCTTTGTTTTCCTGGGAAAAAACATAATATCTGTTTGAATCCAGAATACCAGTTTTTAAAGTTATTTTTTCTGCTGATGCAAAGCCCTTTGCTGTAAGATCAAAAGAAGCTTTCTGTGAACAGGATAAAAAAAAGAGAATACTTATGAAAACTAAAGATGATAATTTGAATTTTTTCATATGAAGGGGCGTTGCGGGGATGTGCCCCGCTGGAGGGGGTGTGACGGCAACAAAGTGCCGTCCAGGGGGAGTACTCTCCCCCTTTTGTTTTATTTCATTACTGCTGAACCACGGCCCATGGCTGTAAGACCAGTTTTAACAAGTTCCAGGATGCCGTATGGTTCAAGAAGACGGATAAGGCTTTCGATTTTGTCTTCGCTGCCAGTAGCTTCAACGATTACTGAGTCAAATGCAACGTCTACAATGTGAGCACGGAAGATTTCGCATGTTTCGATAATAACTGCACGCTGTGTACCTTCGGCCTTAACCTTAATGAGAGCCATTTCACGTTCACAGGTTGTTTCTTTTTTGCAGTGGCTGATAGAGATCACTTCTACAAGTTTTGAAAGCTGCTTTTCTATCTGTTCCAGAACATATTCATCACCGTTAACAACGATTGTCATGCGTGACTGTCCAGGATTATAAGTTTCACAAACTGTAAGGGAGTCGATGTTAAAACCACGGCGGCTGAAAAGGCCGGAAACGCGACTCAAAACTCCGGATTTATTTTCTACTAAAACTGAAAGAACATAATTTTCCATTTTTATCTCCTATATTATCTGTCAGATCTTTTTATTCTGAATATACTCCAAGCACACGAACGTCCTCTGCAACAGCTGTAAGCTCACTGCGGAAGTTTTCAATGTATTTTACAGGATCCTTTACATCCTCTGGAATTACAACATCACAGTAGAACCAGTATTTCCATGGTTTTCCGGCAATCGGACGGGACTCAAGGCGGTTCATACTGAGGTTAGCCTTTTTGAATATTCCAAGAGCATCGTAAAGTGCACCAGCTTCGTTTTTTGTTGTGTAAATAAAGCTGGCCATATTCAATGCCTTGGAAGATTCCTGGAAAGTATTGCTTGTATGATTTGCAGCGATTACCACAAAACGTGTCCAGTTATTGTGAATGTTTTCTGTACCTTCTTTAATCACTTCAAGTCCGTAGATTGAAGCATTGCGGGCATTACAGATTGCTGCGTTTTCTACAGAACCTTTCTGGGCAACAAGTTCGGCACCGGTGGCTGTAGAAACTGTATCTACAAGATTCCATTTATGCTGATTTAAGAAATTTGAACTCTGATCCAGTGCCTGGGGATGAGAGTAAACATTTTTGATTGTATCTAAAGTTGCTCCTTTTGGAGCCAGGAGAGAATGTTCTATTCTTAAAGTAATTGCACCTACAATTGAAACATCTTCGTAGCGGGCAAGGTTGTCGTAGTTTGCGTAAACACAGCCTGCAGTTGTATTTTCGATTGGAACCATACCGTAATCGGCTTTACCGTCAATTACAGCCTGGAAAATTTCGTCAAAAGAATTAACCGGAAGAGCTTCAACCTGGGCTTCAAAATGTTTTTCAACTGCAAGTTCTGCGTATGCACCTTTTGAACCGGAGAAAGCACACTTAAGTCTGCCATTGCCGGAAGAAAGGGCTGCAGCAGTTTTTGAACCGGATTTTCCGGAAGCAGCCATTTTTTCTGATGCACTGCCCAGCTGTTCAATTGACTTGTCGCTGCGGATGTGGGCAACTTCTTTTCCAAGAACAGGAGCAAGAGCTTCCATGTCCCGCATGATCTTATCAAACTGCTGTGGATAAAGTGCCTGAGCTGCATCTGAAAGAGCTTTTTCAGGCTGGCAGTGAACTTCAACAATAATTCCGTCTGCACCGGCAGCAATTGAAGCCAGTGCCATTGGTGGAATTTTATCTCGTACACCAAGAGCATGACTTGGGTCTACAATAATCGGAAGATGAGTCATGGCACGAAGCACAGGAATTGCACTTAAATCGAGAGTGTTACGGGTTGCTGTTTCGTAAGTACGGATACCACGTTCACAAAGAATTACCTTATCTGTTCCGCTGGAAAGAAGGTATTCTGCAGACATAAGCCATTCATTGATAGTAGCACAAAGACCACGTTTAAGGATTACAGGCTTACCAAGAGCTCCAAGTCTTTTTAAAAGCTCAAAGTTCTGCATATTACGGGCACCAACCTGATATACGTCTACCCCATTGGCTTCCATAACCGGTAAAAAGTCTGCAGCAACAACTTCTGTTACAACCGGAAGTCCGTATTTATCTCCGGCTTCCTTAAGATATTTAAGGCCTTCTTCACCGAGTCCCTGGAAAGAATATGGAGAAGTACGTGGTTTGTATGCACCACCACGAAGCATTGTTGCCCCTGCAGCAGAAACTGCTGCAGCAGCATCAAGCATCTGCTGACGGCTTTCTACGGCACAAGGGCCACCGATTGAAATAAGACGGCTGCCGCCTACACGGATAATCTGACCGCGGTTATTTGGAATTTCTACAATTGTATTTTCCGGCTTAAACTCACGGCTGGCCATTTTATATGGCTTTGAAATCGGAATAACCTTTGCAACGCCCGGAAGCACTTCTACTTCACGAACATCCATTGCAAGCTTACCTACAGCTGCAAGAATTGTAGATTCTTCCCCTTTTACTTCATTTATTTTGAAGCTGCGGGATTTAAGAAGAGATTTAATATTTTCTTTTTCGCCTGAAGAGGCGTCATTTTTAAGTACGATTACCATAAATTAATTGTTTTTATTTACTTGGGTTAAAGCTTACTGTACGGAGAACGTCACCAAATACACCGGCTGCTGTTACTCCGGCTCCGGCACCATATCCACGGACAGTAAGTGGAATTGGTGTGTAACGGGCTGTTTCAAATACAAAGGCATTTTCACCGCCTTTTACGCCGTAAAGTGGATCTGATGGTCCAACTTCCAGCATACCGACAGAAACTTTACCGTCACGGATTGAGGCACCCATGCGCAGAACTTTGCTTTCCTTTTTGAGGTCAGCCATTTTCTTTTCAAAGTATGCGTCCACTTCAGGAAGTCTTGCCATAAATTCTTCAACTGTTCCTTCAATGTTAAAGTCTTTAGGGAAAATTGAATTCATTTTAATATCTGCAAGTTCAATTTCAATACCGGCTTCACGTGCAATAATAAGTGCCTTACGGGCAACATCTGTACCCTTAAGGTCATCACGTGGATCAGGTTCTGTAAAACGCAGTTCCTTAGCTTCTTTTACAGCCTCAGAGAACTTTTTGCCTTCATCCAGCTTTCCAAAAATATATGAAAGGGAGCCGGACATAATTCCGTTAAAGCCCACAAGCTTATCTCCGGATTTAAAGAGATTCTGAAGTGTATCAATAATCGGGAGGCCTGCACCAACGTTTGTTTCATACAGGAAGCGGACATGGTTTTTATTAGCTGTTTCACGAAGCTTCTTGTAAAAATCCATGCTCATTGAATTTGCACGCTTGTTTGGTGTTGCAATATTCATGCCGGCTTCGAGAATATCGAGATAACGTTCAGGAAGATCATAGCTTGCAGTACAGTCTACAAAGATTGGATTAAGAGGCTTTGTTTCTTTTACAAAAGCAAGAATTTCATCAAGATTTGTTTTCTTGCCGGATTTTTTAACATCATCGCGCCATGTTTCAAGGTTGATTCCGTTTCCGTCAAGAATCATGCCTTCAAGTGTTGAAACACAGCAAACCTTAATGTCAATGTTGTCATCCTTAAGCTTTTTCTGCTGGTCGCGGATCTGTTCAAGAAGAGCACCACCGATTGTACCTGCACCAAAAGCAAATACTTCAATAGGCTGTGTTGTGTTAAAGAAGAAGCGGTGTGCTGTTTTTACTGCAATTTCACCAAACTCGCCGCTGATTACACAGGAAATTGAACGTTCACTGGAACCCTGAGCAATGGCAAGAATGTTAATACCACGGCTTGAAAGTGCGTTAAAGAACTTACCTGCAACACCACGGTTCTGCTTCATGCCGTCACCGACAATTGAAACAATTGCACAGTTTTCGATTACGCTTACAGGATTAATTACCCCTTCGCGGATTTCAAAATCAAATTCTACAGTAAGTACATCTTTAACAGTAAGAGCTTCACTCTGACGTACGGCAAAAGAAATTGTGTATTCTGAAGAAGACTGTGTAATAAGGAGCATGCTGATTCCGGCACGGCTTACAGCTGCAAATACACGGCTGGCAATACCAGTTTTTCCTTTCATGCCGCTGCCGCTTACAGAAATGAGGGCTGTATTTTTAAGGCTTGAAATACCGCATACAGGACCAACATTCTTTTCTGATTCAAAAGGACCTTTACCAATGCGGGTACCACGGGCAGAAGGATTATGTGAGTTAAGGCTCCATGCTTCAATGCCTTTTGCAGCCAGAGGAGCAAGAGTTTTTGGATGAAGAACTTTAGAACCAAAGAATGAAAGTTCCATAGCTTCTTCATAAGTCATATCATC
>JAZQNJ010000088.1:0-3054 GCA_045627285.1 Treponema sp.
CAACGTTCGCGGTCTCCGTAACGAATGCGGCGTAAACCCTGCAGACAAAATCAATCTGGCTGTTCTTATTGAAAAGGGCAGTGCTGCAGAAGTTTGCCGCGAAAAGACAGATATGATTAAGCTTCTTGCAGGTCTTTCAAACATTGACTTTGTTGAAGCTAAACCTTCAAAGGCAATCGGTACTGTTGGTGCAGGATATGAAGCTTTCATGATTCTTGATGAAAACATCAATAAGGAACAGCTGACACTTCATTTTAACAAAGACCTTGAAAAAGACCAGAAGGATGCAGCAAGAATTGAAGCTAAGCTTGGTTCAAAATTTGCAGAACACGCACCAGCAGAAGTTGTTCAGGCAGAACGCGACAACCTTGCAGAAATCAAGCGCCGTATTGAAAAAGTAAGCGGATATCTTGAAGCTTTAAAATAATTTAAGAAGACAGGTTTTCGGTTAATCCGAGACCTGTTTTTTTATAACATAAAAATCTGTGGAAATCTGTTAAAACTGTGTATAAAATTAAAATTACAGGAGTACGAATATGCCTAGAAAGTATGAAATGAAAACTGAAAAACCCCTTAAAATGGACCAGAAAAATTTACAGGCACTTTCAAATATTCATTTTGCTCCATATATTTATCTTTCTACAGGTCTTATTGGTAAAGCCCGCCATGCCGGTGGAAATATGTTCCGTCATCAGATGGACACTTTTACAATTCTCATTGACTATGGTTATATAGATTCTCCTTTGCTCAAGGCTTCTATTGTTCATGACACTGTAGAAGATATTCCTGATTTTGATAAAAATCAGATTATTAATGCTGATGAAGAAGGACAGGCTGTTTTAGACATAGTTCTTGAAGTAACAAGAAGGGAAGACGAAGATAAAAGGCAGTTCCTGCAGCGAATCCTTGATACTGGAAGCCAGAAGGCAAAAATCCTTAAATGTGCCGACCGCATCAGTAATATGATTTCTCTTGGATATGTTACAGATCCAAAATTCATTGAACGGTACTGCGACGAAACTGAATTTTTCCTTTTACCAATGGCTCTGGAAGTAGACTTTAACATGTATCACGAGCTTATTAATCTTATTATGACAAGAAGACGCTATCTTGAAGACGGCGGGTATTTTTGTAACAGAAGTAAACCTACAACAAGTGCAGACAGCAACAAATAAATAAAGACGGTTCCTTCGGGAGCCGTTTTTTTTGCTATATGGACCGGGACGTGGTAGAATTACTTAACTTTTTAAAATGGAGAGCAATATGTTCCAGTACACATTCCGTCAGCTTCCAAAAAACCTTCCTTTAATGATTAGGCAACAGGTTAAGGAAGTTCCAGATACCACTCTTCAGGCGGCTAAAAACGAGGAAGGAAAATTTGAATATTTTTCTTATCAGTCTGTTTATGACGATTTTATTGCCCTGGCTTATCAGTTTAAGCAGATGGGTATTGAAAAGGGCAGTAATGTAGCACTTATTTCTGACAACCGCCGTGAATGGCTTTTAACTGACTATGCTCTTCTTTCTCTTGGTGCAGCAGACGTTCCCCGGGGCTGTGACAGTATGGGTAACGAAATCCGATTCATTATTTCTTTTGCTGACTGTAAGTACGGTGTTTTTGAAACAGGACACCAGCTTAATAAAGTGCTTGAAAAGGCTGATGAAGTTCCTCTTCTGAAGACTGCCATCGTTTTTGATCCTGTAAAGGAAGATATTGCAGAAAAGGCAAAGGACTGTGGTATTGAACTTATTCAGTTTGATGACCTTCTTAAAAAAGCCCGTGAAGCATTTTCTTCTAATAAAGAAGCGATTCTTTCAGAAATTGAAGCCGGTATGGAAGCTATTGAACCGAATGATACAGCTACTATTATCTTTACTTCCGGAACTACAGGTACTCCAAAAGGTGTAATGCTTACTCATGATAACTACATCTATCAGCTTTCTGTAATTCATAACTTCCTGCCTGCTAATCCGGGCGATATGTGGCTTAGTGTTCTTCCTGTATGGCACAGCTTTGAACGCCTCATTCAGTATGTTGCTCCTCTCCTTAAAAACGGACTTGCATACTCTAAGCCTGTAGGACAGATTCTTCTTGCAGATATGGCTGTAATCCGTCCCCAGTGGATGTGTGGTGTTCCCCGTCTCTGGGAAAGCCTTGCAAAAGGTGTTCAGAAGGCTATGAACAAGCAGGGTGGAATTGTACTTGTTCTCTTTAATTTTTTTGTAAAGGTTGGGGGTGCTTATGCTGACCAGAAGGATAAAGTTACAGGTCATGTATGCCGCCTTTATAAAAAACGCAGCCGTGTTTTAGACTGCCTTGCGGGAATTATTCCGATGTGTCTTTTGTGGCCTCTTAAAAAACTTGGAGATTTAATCGTATTTAAAAAACTTCAGGCAAAATTTGGCGGACGGCTTCATGTTGCAATCAGTGGCGGCGGTGCCCTCCAGCACGAAATTGACAACTTCTACCGTGCAGTAGGTCTTAATCTTCTGGAAGGTTATGGTCTTACAGAAACTGCTCCTGTAATTTCTTTCCGTAATCCTCACGAACCTCGTCCTGGCTGTGTAGGTGCAATTTTTCCGAGTGTTGAAGTAAAAATCTGTGCAGAAGAAAACGGCGTTGTAACTGACGGAAGTGACATTGGTCCTGGTAAAAAAGGCCTTATTTTTGCCCGCGGCCGTCAGATTATGAAAGGCTACTACAAGCGTCCAGACCTGACAGAAAAAGTAATTGATAAAGAGGGCTGGTTTAATACAGGTGATCTTGGTGTACGGACTTTTGATAACGAACTTAAGATTACAGGTCGTGCAAAAGATACAATCGTTCTTCTTGGCGGCGAAAACATAGAACCTGCAGTTCTTGAAGCTGAGCTTTTGACAAGTGATTATATTGAAAGCGTAATGATAGCAGGTCAGGATCAAAAATATCTTGGTGCTCTGATTGTTCCTTCCAGGGATGCCCTTGAAGCCTTTGCCAGCGAAAAGGGTATTCCTTCTCAGTCTTATGAAAACCTTCTTGAACATGATGCTGTTGTTCATCTTTTTGATGAAATC
>JAZQNJ010000089.1:0-22162 GCA_045627285.1 Treponema sp.
AATATCAGCAACTGTCTGTCCTGGTTCAAGCCAGAATTCCTGGAACATGAAGCGTGCAAGACGAGTAGCTGTATCGAGAGATGTAAGACAGAATGCTGAGTATGTAAGAATAAGGAGTGTGTAGATAACATTTTCAGCACCAGCACAACCAGGAATCTTTGCAATCATAGCAGCAATACCACCGGCGAAGATGTCTGTAGCACCCTTTGTGTGACCTGTCTGACGAGCATATGCAATAGCACAGATTGTTAAAACAGCAAGAACACATTCAAGGAGCATACCGCCGTAAGCGATTGGTTTTGCATGTACTTCTTTATCAAGCTGTTTTGAAGTTGTACCTGAAGAAACAAGTGAGTGGAAGCCAGAAATAGCACCACAGGCAATTGTTGTAAACAGAACAGGGAACATTGGAGTTCCTGGAACTTTAGCGAACATTGGGAAAGTTGCAGAATCAATATTTGGATGAGCACCAACTACACCAATAAAAGCTACAGCCAGCATTGCATAAAGAAGGAATGAAGAAAGATAGTCACGTGGCTGAAGAAGAATCCATACTGGAGTTACAGAAGCAACTGCAATATAAACACCAACTACGATCATCCATGTTGTATTAGAAAGGTAAAGTGGATGCCACTTCATACCAATTACCATACAAAGAATAATAGCAGCAACACCACAGATTGTAGAAACAGCCAGTGGAGCATTGCGGCGATATACGAGGAAACCGAAGATAATTGCTACAGCAATAAAGAGAAGAGAAACCATAGCAACTGATGCATTTGAAGCTGAAGCAGCTACATCAAGAAGTCCTTCTGGTGTATATGTTGCTTTGAATGTACCTGCAACGATTGAAGCAAAAGCAGCAACTACAAGAATCAATGTAACGTAAGAGAAAATGATGAAAAGACGTTTTGCACGTTTTCCCATGTTTACGTTGATGATCTCACCGATTGACTGACCCTTGTGACGAAGAGATGCAAACAATGCACCAAAATCATGTACACCACCAAAGAAGATACCACCAACAAGAATCCATAAAGTACAAGGGAGCCAGCCGAACATGGCAGCACCGATTGGACCTGTAATTGGACCTGCACCAGCGATAGATGAGAAATGGTGTCCCATCAGAACTGGAGCTTTAGCTGGAACGTAGTCTACACCATCTTCCATTGTGTGAGCTGGTGTCTGTTCATTAGATTCGCCAACACCCCACTGTTTGCAGAGCCAGCGACCGTAGAAAATGTAACCGCATGCAAGAACGGCTACACAGCCAAGAAGTAACACTAATGTGTTCATAAAAAAATCTCCTGAGCAGGGACCCAGAGCTTTTGGGAGTGTGCCCCATGCAGAGTTATAAATAAGTCTGCAACGCAGACTGCAATTGCCTATTTTAGTCCAAAAACCTTTTTAAGCATTTTCTTTACACAGGTACCGCGGGAATTTGAAAATATTTCAATATTATCCTCTTTTTTTGTTACAAGAGCTGTGTGATATTCCATCCAGCCATGAAAAGAAAACATAAAAGATTTATAAGTTCTGCACTTTTTTAATTTTTTAAGAGCTTCCTCTTCAAAGGAATCACATACAAAAACAGGAGTTACATAGGTGTACATGTGATCTGGACCAATATGTGCCAGTTGAGGCCATGCTTCAGTTACGAGCTTCATGCACTCATCATAAATAGAAAGGGTTAAAAGTGGAGCATAAAAAAGAAAAAGGAATTCCTCGGCATTAGCTGTCCAAAGGTTTGCTTTTTTTGAAACCATGAATCTTTCTGATTTTTCAAAATAATCACACCGGGCAACGAGATAAGGCTCATTATCAAAGGAATTAATATTGTAATAAGTCTCAAGGCTTGTCAAAAGTCTGGCTACAATCGGATTGTTCATGAAAAAATAACTCCGCCTGAAGAACTTAAGTATTCTTAAAGTCTCATTTAATAGTAAAACTAAATAGCTTCATGGTCAAGAATTTACCCAGGGATTTTATATTTTTACAAAAACTAAAGAGATTATTACAGATTTTCCAGAGCTTTTTCTGCCTTCAATTTGTTGGAATAAACCTGAACAAAACTGCCTGGTATCCATCCTTCATCCAGTGAATACCATTTTTCAAAATTACCGTCGACTTTTACACTCTGGGTGCCTAAAACTCTTCGTATTACACCTTTACGAAGATGTTCTGAAACAGAAGCCCCGTAACCAGGCTCACTGTAACATGCAGCATAGGGAGCAGTAACAAGTATCCATTCTACCCCAGGTTCAACTGCATAGGGGTCTGAATTATCAAAAACAGGAACATCATTTTTTCTAGTACATCCTGCAGTAACAGACAGTAAAATTAAAACTAGAATAACTGTGAAATGACGTAAGATTTTTTTATTCATTAAAGAGTTCCTGCAATAAATTTACAAACCTGAGGGTAAATCAAAAGGTCCGAATCAACAAAATTCAATTCCGGAATTTCAGCCAGTTCCACCCATTTGTAATCAGAATGTTCTGTAAGGGTAAATCTTTCATTAATTCCATCGTGAGGAAACTTAACAAAATAAGCATGAAGAGAAAAATCATCGCCACAATGCTTAAAGTTCGTCTCTCCTATTTTTTCACCTACGGACACTGTTATTCCAAATTCTTCCTGAAGTTCTCTAACTATAGAATCCTGATCGGACTCACCAGCCTCCACCTTTCCACCGGGAAATTCCCACCTGTCTCCCATCTGACCTGTGGGATTTCTTCTGGCAATAAATATTTTCCCGTTTTCATAGGCAATGCAGGCAATAGAAACTTTTTTCATGATATATATCTCCGCTAATTACAAAAATAAAACTCTTGGAAAAACAAAATGAAGTATTCCGGAAATAATACAGAACATTCCCAGATACTTTCTGCCTCCGATAAAAATCGAAGAAACAAATGAAGGCAATGAAAGTTCAACATCAGATTTTTTTGTATAATAATCCATAAAAAGAGCTATTCCGGCTGTTATACCGGCAATGGAAGGAACCAGATCTCCGATTACAGGAACATCATTCTGAACGGTTGAAAGCAGCTTCATTACACCAACAAGAACAGAAAGAACAGAAACTACAAGACGAAATGTAAGATCGTCAATAAAGCCTACACTAAGATTAACCGGAGATTTTGATTCGACTTTATCATCCTGACTGTCATAATCCTCAGTTTCATCAAGATCCTTTGATATATCTGAAAATTTATTGAGTGGTACGGAATCAACTGCATAAATAAGGATTAGCCCTGCACCTATATTAAGAAGAATTGATAGAAAATAAAACTGAAGCATAAATTATTCAGATTTCTCCCATGTAAAAGTCAGATTTATTAATTTATCTTTTTTCGACAGCTGCGTACAACTCCTGAACAATATCATCATGAGTTACAACAGCACCTACATAAAATATATCATAATCGTTACAAGTTGTCCTTATAAAACATTCCTTTCCCTGATAATTGACAGTAAATGTTTCTGTAGAAACAGGCTGTTTATCTGCGTCCTGAAAAATTATTTCTGCTTTGTAAGGAATATTCTGACCAGCACTATTTTTTTTTGCTTCGTCAAATTTTAGCGATACATATACCTTTTCTTCAAATGAAAAAGCCGAAAGTGCAACAGGTACTCCAGCTACATTGCCCTCATTTCTTTTATTAAAAATTCCTGTAAACAGCACTACTGCAAAACAGACAACAAGCACAAATAGTGTAATTCTGTTTCCTTTTGTAGCTGTAAGAGCCTTAAACAACCCGGGCTTAAAGGCAGTTATTTTTCCATCGTAATAATCTTTAACAATTTGTGGTGAGTTTTTTATACGTTCTTCCCTGTTATAATAAAAAACAAGCTGTTCTTCACCATCAGGTTCTGTTTCATTTACGTTATTAAAATCCATGGCTAGTTAATAAAGCTTCCTACAAGAGAATCAGTCCGCCACCATGAAATCTGGGCATGATTTTTCTTTATAAACAAACCGCTGATAATACCACTTCCACTCAGGCTCATATGGTAATAAAGGTTTTCACTGTGATTCATTGGAAGATTTCTCTTTAATATTTTCTGTCCATTAGGCTGCACCATCTGAACAAGATATCCCTTTTCCACAGGAATCATAAAGAACAGCCAGCCTGAATCTGTAACTCCAAGAAAGTCAAAAGGTATATGATAGATTTCCTTGCTGAGGTTTTCTGAAACAGATTCTTCATAAGGAGGAATTTCAAGTCCTTCTTCGTAACGACCGGTCTGCACGTCAAGGGGATACACAACTGTCTTTTCATAATCAATGCCGGACAATACCTTTGTAGCCGGATCTAGATAATTCTGAAAATAATCCACCTGCACATAAAGTTTATAATTTTTATTGTCAGGAATTACAGAGTGAATTGATATATGACCAAGTACATCACTTTCTATCTGCTCTTTTAACTGAGGAACAGACTTCTCTGTGAACGGAATAGTATAAAGCAGAAATCCTTTATCATTAAACCAGTAAACAACAGGACCATCGTTTGTTTCAGAAACAACAACAAGCTCATCATTTTTTGTAACATAAATATTTTTAATAAAAGGAAACGGAGTTCCCCCTGGTCCCTGCTGACCAAGATAATCAACAAAACTCCCTTCACTGTTAAATAATAGCACTACATAATTTAGAAGAAGTCTTTTTTTGGAATCTCTTTCCTGACGTTCTACTGGAAGTGTATCCACGGCATAGATGTTTTTCTTTGAATCTACGGCAACAGGTCCAAGGGAATTAAATGGGTATGGAATAGCTTTTTTGGTGGATTTCCCCCTATCTGTATTTCCAAAATCCGGGGACTTAGTGGTCTCCTCATTATAATATAGGCTCAGTAAATCGCCATAGGAATTAAGCTCAAGGATTTTCTTTGATTCACCATTTGCAATATAAAAGAATCCGTCTTTCATATTCATGTAAGTCTTAATTGCCCCGCTGGTGCTTAAATTAAAAAGATTAAGTTCATCTTCAAAACTGCCATAATTTATTGTAAAAAGATTGTTTTCCTGAATCGAAGCAACGCCTTTAGAATCATAGCACCCTGAAAATGCAAAGGCCGCAAAAAAAATTAATAAAAATACGATTGATTTATGTTCCGATTTTTTCATTCTTAAAGAATAAAGTTTTAGACTTTTTAGGTCAACGCGAAAATTAAAGCCTAATCAATCTCAATGAAACAAGTCTAATTATTTACTTTTTTTCTATTCTTTTCTTCATATTTTTAGTATATTAATATTATGTTAGATAAAATTTTTACAACCATTTTTGGTTCACAGAATGACAGAGATGTTAAAAAGTTAAGACCAATTGTTGCACAGGTCAACGCTAAAGAAGAATGGGCAAAATCACTTGCTCCAGAAGACTTTCCAAAACAAACACAAATATTTAAAGATCGCCTTGCAAAGGGAGAAACCCTCGATGATATCCTTCCAGAGGCATTCGCACTTGCACGTGAAGCAGCTTTCCGCGTTCGTGGGGAGCGTGCCTACGATGTTCAGATTATGGGTTCTATCAACCTTCATAAAGGCCGCATCACTGAAATGAAAACTGGTGAAGGTAAAACACTTGTTGCAGTCGCTCCTTCGTATCTCAACGCTCTTTCAGGGCTGGGTGTTCATGTAGTTACAGTAAATGACTACCTGGCAGAACGCGATGCCAACACAATGCGTCCAGTTTTTTCATATCTTGGATGTACAGTAGGTGCTATTCTTTCCAGCATGGACAATGCCGCCCGTAAAGAAGCCTACAACTGTGATATCACATACGGAACAAATAATGAGCTGGGATTTGACTATCTGCGTGACAACATGCAGGTTGATTTAGATCATAAAGTTCAAAGAGGTTTCAACTACTGTATCGTTGACGAAATCGACTCCATTCTTATTGATGAAGCCAGAACTCCACTTATTATTTCCGGAGCAGGAGAAGATGATACATATAAATTCTATGAAGTAGATAAATATGTAGGTGAATTTACAGAAATGGAAAAAGATCCTGCAACCGGTGATTACCCTGATGAAGTCAACATGACTCCGGAAGAAAGAGCAGCCCTTACAGGTGACTACAAACTGGATGAAAAATCCAGACGTGTTTCCTTTACAGACAAAGGTATGGATCACATCGACCGTATTCTTCACCAGCACAATCTTATTCCTGCAGATACAAAGCTTCAGGATGAACAGAACTTTGAATATCTACATTACTTTACTCAGGCACTCCGTGCACATCTTCTGTACGCAAACGATGTTGATTACGTTGTAAAAGACGGAACAGTACAGATTGTAGACGAATTTACAGGTCGTATTCTGGAAGGCCGCCGCTATTCAGATGGACTTCACCAGGCTATTGAAGCAAAAGAAAGAGTTAAGATCGCACAGCGTAACCGCACAATGGCTACAGTAACATTCCAGAACTTCTTCAGAATGTACACAAAGCTCTCCGGAATGACCGGTACAGCCCAGACAGAAGCTGTTGAATTTGCCAAAATTTACAAGCTGGACGTTGTAGCAATCCCGACAAATCTTCCTGTTGCCCGTATTGATGAAAACGATGAGGTTTATTTAAGTGAAGAAGAAAAATGGAATGCCATTGCAAAAGAAATAAAAGCTGCTCATGAAAAGGGACAGCCGGTTCTTGTTGGTACTGTCAGTGTAGAAAAATCAGAACATCTTTCAGCAATTCTTACACGCATGGGAATACGACATGAAGTTCTCAACGCTAAAAACCATGCCCGTGAAGCCATCATCATTGCTGAAGCCGGTGCAAAAGGCTCTGTAACAGTTGCCACAAACATGGCCGGTCGTGGTACAGATATTAAGCTTGGTGGAAGCTATGAATCACGGGCCATCAAACGGGCAGGAACAAACGCAACACCAGAACAGCTTAAAGAAGCCATGGCCATTGAAAAAGAAAAATGGCTTTCAGATTACCAGGAAGTAAAAGCCCTTGGTGGTCTTTATGTAATCGGATCTGAACGCCACGAATCACGCCGTATAGATAACCAGCTCCGGGGACGTTCCGGTCGTCAGGGAGATCCTGGACGTTCAAAATTCTACATTTCCATGGATGATGACCTTATGCGTCTCTTTGGTGGTGAAAGAATGAAGAAAATCATGTCTAAAATCGGCATGGAACCAGGCGAACCGCTTTATCATCCTATTCTTAACAAGGGCATCGAAAACGCACAGAAAAAAGTAGAAGAACGAAACTTCGAAATCCGTAAAAATCTTATTGATTACGATGACGTTCTTAACGACCAGAGAGAATTCATTTATGAACAGAGGGACAGCATCCTTGCTGATGACAATCTTTCTGCCCGAATAATGAATACTGCAAAAGATTATCTGGCATTGTGGTTTGATGAGTATAACCACAATAAAAAGACAGGCCTTTCAACACTTCTTAAAAATATCCGGGAAACTTTTGGAGTACAGCTTCCGGCCGAAGATCTCTCTGAAGAAAAGGTCCTTGCACTCCTACAGAATGACCTGACAGAAAAGGAAAGCCTTGTTGGTCATGAAAACTTCAACATGTTTATCCGCTATCAGTATATTCAATGCATAGACAGAAAATGGCTTGATCAGCTTGAATTCCTTGATGGACTTCGTGAAGCAGTACATCTTCGCGGATATTCCCAGAAGAATCCTCTTACCGAATACAAAATCGATGGTTTCAATATGTTTGAAGAAATCATCGAAAGCATCCGCATTACAATTGCTGAACGAGTATTCAAGGTACGTATTCAGATAAATGCCCCACAGCAGCCTGTACAGAGAAACATACGTATGAACGCACATCATCAGGAGGCTCAGAGCATGAGTCAGGCAGCTTCCCAGACTCAGACACCACAGCAGTCAGTATCAGGTGGAGTAAATGCTTATGCAAGCAGACAGGCCGCAGGAAGAGTTATGGCAAGTGGCCGCCAGGGAGAAGGTGTAACAGTACGAAGAACAGTGCCAAAAGTTGGTCGTAACGATCCTTGCCCATGTGGTTCCGGCAAAAAATATAAACAGTGCCACGGAAAATAACCTCTTCAAAAAAATCCCCTGCTTAAAATGAACTTTCTACAGTAACACTTTAAGCAGGGCATCTATAAAAAAATCAAATATTATTTTTGGGGCTGTCTCATACTTTTGAAGCAGCCCTAAGTTTTTTTTGGGCTTTATTCAAAAGCCAGACTATTTCTTAATATTAAGCTACATCCCTGTGTGTCCAGGAACTCCTCTTCTGTTAAGCGGCCAGAACCTGTATGAGGCCGTTCCAAGAATTCTATTTTTATGTACTACCTGTGGCTCCATACATGATTGATACAAGAATGAATATCTGTCACTTTCAGTTAAAGGTTTTTCATTAAAATCATAAGAATGTCTCATATCAAGAGAATTAAATCTGTTATCCCCCATCATAAAATAACAGTTTTCTGGAATATATTGAGGCTTGCCGTCTTTATTAGCCGGGAACACAGGCATATTTCTTCTATCCTGAATTTCTGCCACATACGAAAAAAGATCATAGGCATCAGTAATCAAATCAGATTGAAGCTTACTATCTTTTTTTAACGTATTCAGCTTGTCTTCAGGTATTTTTTCATATAAATAGGACATATAAAAATAAAGTATCTGTGCAGAGTCTTCTGAAAGAAGCTGGACGTTTGTTCCTGATGAAATAAGGCGTGCATCATTAAGAACTATTTTTCCTACAATTTTTTTAATCATAAGATTCATTTTATAATTTGCTTCTTCATAAAGATCACCCTGAAAATCAGATTTTTCGGAATTCAACCAGTCTGTCATATAGGAAGTAAAGATTTCTGCTCCATCAGGAGATTCAAGCAGATTTTTGGTGATTTCAGCATGATTCTGAATAAAACTAACAGACTGAAGATTATTTATAAGCTGTTCAGCTTTTACAGATTTATGAGAATTATAGAGATTGTATCTGGCACGGAACTGACTTGCCATATCAGCAGCTTCATATTTAAATAGTTTTAAATCAAAGTCTCTTCGATTGCTTTCTATTTGAAGCATCTTTTCATATGTCTTTGCAGTAAGTGGAAAATCGTGAATTCCCTTTTTTAAAGCTGGACGTACAGAATTCAAATCCCATGCTGCATATTTTGAATCCATTTCTACAGCATTCCACTCATCGCTTTCGGATGTGCGTGAATATAATGTTCCATCCTGCATCATAAGCTGTTCTCCAGGAATTCCTGCAACCCGCTTAACAAGAGGATCTGCTTTTGGACCACCATTAGCATCAACATTTATATTTTTGAGAGTTAAAGTGCACATGTAAACAAGTTGGCTTACAAAAGTTTTTACTTCACTTTTTCTGTCGTTAGCATAATGCGGATTTCTGAAAACAACTATATCCCCTCTTTTATAGCTCCTCATATAAGGAATACCAATCTCAGATAAAGGAAACTTAGGACCAGAAGCGGTTTTTACAACAATTACGCGGTCTTTTATAAGGAATTCTGGAACCATGGATTCTGAAGGAATTTCATAAAGCTGAACGATAAAAATATTAAGTAAAAGAACCATGAATACAGCCTGCAGAAGTGCATCAACCCAGCTGAATGCTTCAAGAACTATACGGAGTGTTCCTTTAAAAGAAGAAAGTCCGTGAGCATCGACATATTTTTTCCAGTTTACATCTATCCTTGCCAGTCTCTTTGGATTTAAATAGAAAAGAACGATTAAATTAATCCCTGAAACAACGCACCATAATGAAACCCCAAGAATATCAGTCACATAGGCTGTTCCATAATTTCCAGCTCTCCTTAAAACAAAAGCTATTAAAAGGACATATGGAAGATATTGAAGAAGAATTCTAAAGGTAACAAAAAAATTAACTTTTTCTTTTGAAAAAAGATAGTTAAAACCAATGACATAAACAGCTGCTGTAAAAAAAAGTGCCATTGGAAAAGCCAGAAGAGAAACATCAAAATGCCAGGAAAAGCAGCATAGTGAAAAAATTACAGATGCGATAATATCTGCAAGTGAAAGTACTTTTAATTTATTTTTATCCATAACTGAATTATAGCAAAAACAACCGAAACAAACTATACTGAACTTATGAGTAACAAATTTTCTTTCCACCCAGAGGGATTTGATTTCTTCCCTTTTGAAAACAGTTCAATCAATACACTAAAACTTTCCGATACAAAAACACTTACAATTTGCAACAATTCAATCTTAAAACAGATCAGCTATGAAGCCTTTGCCAGACTCTCCTTTACTTTTACAAAAGAACATCTTGATCATGTAATTAAATCATTTAATTCTCCATATTCATCAGAAAATGACCGCTACGTTCTGGCATGCATTCTTAAAAATGCACTCGTTGCTTCCCAGGGAAAATTTCCTCTGTGCCAGGATACTGGAATAGCAAATATCTTCGGCTGGAAAAAAGGAAATTTCATTACAACAAAGACAGAAAACATTTCGGACTACCAGCAAATCTCCGAAGGAACAAAACAACTTTACGATCAGCGTAAGCTTCGCTTTTCAACAACATGTCCCGTAAATTTCTGGGATGAACAAGACCCGAAAAATAACATGCCTGCACAGATTTCTATTTTTGATGAAACATCCTGCCTTGCCCCCCTTCCGGCCTTTATTCAGGACAGTCCTGAGGATTCCCTTAATTTTGTGTTCTGTGCAAAAGGTGGTGGCTCTTCCAACAAAACAAGCTTTATTCAGGGAACAAAAGCAACACTAAACAAAAAAGCCATGTCAAATTTCTTAAAAGAACAGATTACACATTTTGGAACGAGTGCCTGTCCACCATACACAATTGCAGTCGTTGTTGGAGGTTTAAGTCCTGAACAGAACCTTCTCACATTAAAACTGGCAACAACTGGTGCTTACGACAAAATGACTTATGAACCAAATCCAAATGGCTTCAGAGACAAAGAACTTGAAGAAGAAGTTCTTACAATTGCCAGAAATACAGGATATGGTGCACAGTTTGGAGGAGGTTCCTTCTGCGTTGATGCAGTCGTAATCAGACTTCCTCGCCATGGAGCAAGCTGTCCATTAAGCACAGGTGTCAGCTGTTCAGCACACAGAAATCTTAAAGTAATCGTTACAAAAGACGGCTATTATCTTGAAAAAACTGTAAAAAATCCATCAGAGCTTCCGGGATTCGATGAATGCGTATCAATTCTTGATAAAAAAACAGATACCACAGAATTCACAATTGATACAAACAATGGCATGAACCAGACATTAAACAAAATTGATAATTGCAAGCCTGGCGACAGAGTATTAATCTCTGGAAAAATATTAGTTGCCAGGGATGCTGCTCATGCCCGGTGGCAAAAGCTTATTGACGAAGGAAAAGACTTACCTGAATACACCACAAAATATCCGATATGCTATGCAGGTCCTGCCCGTACGCCAGATGGTGAAGTAATCGGTTCATTTGGTCCCACAACTGCCGGAAGAATGGACAGTTACGCAGAAAGTCTTATGAGCAGAAACGCTGCCCTCATAACACTGGCAAAAGGAAACAGGAGCAGCAGGTGGCAGGACGGTTGCAAAAAATACAAAGGTTTCTATCTTGGAACCCCAGGGGGAATTGCAGCCCTTATTGCATCAAAGTATATCATTTCCCAAGAGATTCTTGATTACGAGGATCTGGGTATGGAAGCAGTACGCCTTGTGGAAGTTAAAAACCTGCCTTGTTTTGTCCTTACAGACAAAAATGGAAATGACTTTTATCAGAATCTTCAGGAAACAAAATGACACTACCGGTTTTCATAAGAAATGAAGCTCTTTCAATGCTGGATGAAGATGAAGAGCTACTAAAAGTTCTCCTTCAAACCTTTGTAGAAACAGAGTTTTCAATTCAAAAGCTTAATGACCTCATAGAGTCAGGAAATCTTTCCGAAGCTGCAAGTTACGTTCATCGTGTAAAAGGTGCCGGCCGGCAGCTAGCAATGAAAAAACTTGCAAACAGCGGTCAAAACCTTGAAGATGTCCTGAGAGGTAAAACAAGTGGAGATATCAAAAGCCTTTCAATCATTTTTGATGAAGATTATCAGGAAGGATTAAAGGCTGCTCAGGATGAGTTAAAGATTCAATAAGATTACGGTTGACTGGTATAGGCTGCCCTCTTAGTTCAACAGCTTTTTCATATATATCACACCATCGCTTTACAGGATCAATTCCATTCTGCAAATCTTCCTCCTGAAAATCTGTTTCAATCAGAATTCTTTCAACAGGAAGTTTTTTAACACATTCAATACAGGATTTTTTACCAGACATAAAAGCTTTTCCAAAGGAAAAAAATCCATTGATTCCTTTATTCAAACACCACTGAGCCTGACTGAGAGACCCGTTCCAGGAATGAAAAATCACAAAAGGAACTGCCTTTAATTCTTTCCAGTTCACTAATATTTCCTGCAATGCTTTCCTCTCGTGTATAATAAGTCCTTTTTTATATTTTACTGCCATCTCAAGCTGCTTTTCCCAGCATTTTATTTGTATATCTTTTGTGAGCCTTAATTGATCATCAAAAAAATCAAGTCCGCACTCACCTATAACATCCGGTTCCTGATAAACAAGAAGTTGTTCAAGAAAATTAAGAGCCTTTTCATCTGCATACCATGGGTGAATACCAAAGGCTTTTACAATCCGCATTGAGGGATCTTCAATCAGAAGTTTCCGTAATGCATAATACTGAGTTTCTGTCCATGCACAGGATATCATGAGAAATTCTTCAAGTTCAGAGAAAAAATCCAGAGTTGATCTTTTAAAAACATGGTTATGTGAATCAAAAATTATCATTTTTTTCTAAAAAAGCCTTAATGTTTCTTTTATTATACCGAAAATTAATATGTACGGCACAAAACATTTTACTACTAACAGTAGGAGGAACAAAAAAAATGGGTACATACACACTTAAAAGCATCGGAAAATCAAACGACTATATGACAGTAGTTCGCGAAATGGAAGACGGTTATGTTGTACGCATCGTGCGTGATGAAGATGGTTACGAAGATGTTACAACAGATTACATCAGCAAAGCACTTTTCGAAAGCTGCATTCGTACAGGCTATCTTACAAAAGTAGCTGCTGTAGCTGAAGCAACAGCATAATTAACAAAGACTATTATTTTTTTGCTAGTTTAACGGCTGCCTTAAATCTTGTTTCAATATCAGGATCTTCGGGCAGCCAATTTATTTTTACACCTTTTTTTTCCATCCCACGAAACCAGGTTTCCTGTCTTTTGGCAAACTGACCGATTGCAAGGTTTAATAATTCATACAGCTTTTCTTTAGAATCAATTTTATTCTGCAGGTATTCACTTACAAACCGATACTCAAGGCCAAGAGCCTCAAGACGACTCCAATCTGCTCCCTGGTTGTGCAAACTTTGAACTTCTTCAATAAGTCCTTCCTGCAACCTGTCCTTAAGACGTTTTGAAATCCGTTCCCTCACAAGACTTCGATTAAGAGTTGTTCCAATAACAAGAGGATTAACTATTGGACGATCAGAAAGCACTTTTTTACGTAAAACTTTATACTGTTCAGAATTGTTAAATCTATTAATAAGAATGGCTTTTATTATTCGTTCCTTATCACCGAATTCACTGGTATTATGAAGTTTTTCTTTTTCTTGAGTAAGAATTGCTTTTAATTCTTCATAGGACTTATTTTCAAGTTCTTTTCTTTGTTCTAGATTTTCTTCAAAAGGAATCATGTCATAATTTCTTAGGATTGAATCAAGATACATTCCAGTACCACCAACGCATACTGGCAGCACATTTCTTTTCTGACAATCCTTAAATGATTTATAAAAATCCTCAACAAAATCATAAAGGCTGTACTCTTTACTCAGATCAGTAACATCAATAATGTGATATGGCACATTATATTTGCCGTCAATTATTTTATCTTTTAATGAGGGGTTCAAACTTAAAGCAAGTTTTTCATCCATCGAAAAATCACAAAGATCCTTACCGCTTCCAATATCAAGACCTTTGTAAACCTGTCTCGAATCAGCACTAAGTACTTCCCCGTTTAAGGATGCAGCAAGCCTGACACCAATGGCAGTTTTACCAACAGCAGTTGGACCAAGAACAAAAATACAGTTATAAGCCAATTTTATTTCCTTACAGAACTCTGCAGACTGCACATTTGAGATATTCTGATTTAGGATAACCTGCCAGAACAGGATGATCAGGTCCAGCCCCAGTTTTTGAAAGAATCTGAACTTTCTTTTTACTGTCAGAAGCAGCTTTCATAATCATGCCATAAAAATGTTCTGTATCAAAGAAATATGAACAAGAACATGTAACAAGAATTCCATTTTCAGTTAAAAGCCTCATGGCCCTAAGATTTATTTCTTTATAACCACCATATGCTTTATCAATATTTTTTGCACTTTTTGTAAATGCAGGAGGATCAAGAATGATCAGATCAAATTTTTCACCATTTGCTTCATACTGTTTAAGAACATCAAAAACATCGGCACAGAGGGCTTTCATTTTATTCTCACATTTATTAAGGCCGATATTTCTGTTAACCATATCAACAGCGTCCTGACTTAAATCAACGCTTATAACAGATTTAGCACCACCCTTAACAGCATTTAAACCAAAAGCTCCTGTATGAGTAAATGTGTCCAGAACCTTTTTTCCCTCACACAAATTACCTACCATTTTTCTGTTAAACTTCTGATCAAGAAAATATCCGGTTTTCTGGCCATGGGCAATATCAACTTCCAGCAAAACGTCATTTTCTCTTATTACAATTTTTGATTCCCGAACTTCCCCAATCCAGCAAGCTCGTTCTTCAAGGCCTTCTTTTTCTCTTACACCTGCATCATCTCTTTCAAAAATTCCGTATGGACGAATAATTTTTTTAAGTGCTTCAAGAATTTCTTTTCTGAAAACTTCACAACTTAAAGATAAAAACTGTACAACAAGGTATATATTCTTTTTAGTATCACAATAACGTTCAACAATAAGTCCAGGTATAAGATCTGCTTCTCCATATACGAGACGATAGCTGTCCTTCATATCGTAGTACATTTTCCGAAGATCATAAGCATCCTGTATTTTTTTTGTATAATATCCCTGAATATCTTTTGTTATCTGATCTGCATGATCCCGTCCAATTAATCGAACAGTAATCTTTGATTTGCGATTTATTATGCCTGTTCCAAGAAAACCTCCGGCATTAGCAAATACTTCAACCACAGAACCATCCTTTACTTTACATTCTTCAAGAATAGTCTGCTTTACTCCGCTTTTTTCTTCGAATTTAACATGATCAATTTCATTATCATAAATCCATGGGAATCCCTGCTGAACTTCAACTTCTTCTTTTGTCTTTAAAAAAACTCTTGGAAACATAAGCGCCTCAAATTAAATATAATACTAATATACAAAAAAAAGCACTCTTTTAATAGAGTGCTTAAATTTAAACATTTGTTAAACATTTTAACAATTCAAACATATCTACTTTTTTTCAAAAACCTGTTCCATAACTTCCATTGCTCTTGAAACTGGAACAAATTTAATTCCAGCCTTTACAATATCAGGAATTTCTTCCAGATCACGGACATTGGCTTTAGGAATAAATATAGTTTTAATACCATTTCGTTTTGCAGCTACAGTTTTTTCTCTAAGTCCACCAATAGCCATTACAGAACCAGTTAAATCCAGTTCTCCAGTCATTGCAATTGCAGGTTTTACATTTTTTCCAGTAAATAATGACATAAAGGTTGTTGCCATAGTAATACCGGCACTTGGTCCATCCTTAGGAGTTGCACCTTCCGGTATATGAAGATGAACAATATTTTTATCGAACCACTCAGGAGTCAAAATGCCGTTTGTAAGTACATACTGTTTGGTCCAGTTAAAGGCTATCTGACTCGATTCCTTCATAACATCGCCCATTTGACCTGTAAGAACAAGCCCACCTTTATTGTCAGGGAAATAAATTGCTTCAATAAGCAGAGTATCACCACCCATACTTGTCCAGGCCAGTCCTATACATGTTCCAGGTCTGTCAGCCTTTTTTATTTCACTTTCATCAAACACAGGCTTTCCAAGATACTTTTCCAGGTCCTTATCATCAATTACAAAAACATTTTTTTTCAATTCATCTATGTTTCCGTCATCAATAGCAGGAACCGAACTAATTCGTTTAATTTCAGCCGGAAGCCCGGTAAGATTTTCAGCAATAATCTTACGATGAATTTTATCAAGACACTTTTCGTAATTACGAACACCCGACTCCCTGGCATATTCTTCAGCAATACGCAGCAAAGCAGCTTTCGTATATTTTACCTGATTCTTTGATAAGCCATTTTTTTTAAGATTTTTTGGAATAAGGTATTTTTTTGCAATTTCAAGTTTTTCCTGATCTATGTAACCTGAAAGCTGAATAATTTCTGCACGGTCAAGAAGCGGCTCAGGAATTGTATCGAGAGTATTTGCAGTGAGAATAAAAAAAACATCGCTTAAATCAAAGGGCAAATCAAGATAATTATCTCTGAAAGTTACATTCTGCTCAGAATCAAGTACCTCCAGAAGTGCTGCCGCAGGATCTCCCTGATGGCTCTGCCCCATTTTATCTACCTCATCAATCATAAAAACAGGAGATTTTGTTTTGGTAAGCTTCAGGCCTTGAATAATTTTTCCAGACATTGCACCTATATAAGTTCGTCTGTGGCCTTTTATTTCAGCTTCATCTTTCAAGCCTCCAACACTGAATCGATAAAACGGTTTACCCATGGCATCAGCAATCGAATGGCCAACAGAAGTTTTACCAACACCTGGAGGACCTACTAAAATGATAATGGAACCTTTTTTGTCATTTCTCATTTTCCGCACGGAAAGATATTCAATTATGCGTTTTTTTACATCATCAAGTCCGTAGTGATCTCTTTTTAGAATCTTAAAGGCCTTTGACAAATCAATATTGTCTGTTTGCTCATCATTCCATGGCAAACTACAAATTAATTCCAGATAATTTCTTGAAACAAAATATTCCGAAGAATTCGGGTCCATGAGCTTAAACTTTTCAAGTTCGCTATCGCAAGTGGCCTGAATTTCGCCTGAAAAATGAAAACTATCTATCTTAGATTTAAATTTCGCATAGTCAGATAATTCTCCGGTAACTTCACTGTCAAGCTCATCCTGTATAGCTTTCATTTCCTCACGAAGAAAATAATCTCTCTGCGATTTTTCAATTTTTTCATTAATTTCAAACTGCACTTTTCTTTGAACAGACAAAATCACTTGTTCTTTTTTAATCAAAACAAGCACATTCTGCAGACGGACTCTGACATTCATCTCTTCAAGGAATTTCTGATCATCGCTTCTTTCTGTTTTAAGGATGGTGGCAGCCATATCGGCAATCTTTCCAGGATTACGCAACTGCATCATTCCCTGCCTGATTTCTTCAGTTAAAAGCGGATTTTCATCAGCAATTTCTTTAATTTCAATCAGGACAATTCTTGCCAGCGCCTTAGCTTCAAGAGTATCTGTTTCTTCTTCTTCTGGATATTCAACAATCGCAACAATAGGGTCTGAATCAGAAAGTATTTTTTTAATACGAAATCGTTTTAGTGTAGATATAAAAATGCTAATAGATCCATCAGCATTATTAATTTTTTTCATTATTCGGGCAACTGTGCCTGTTTCATACAAGTCAGAACCAAAAGGTGTATCAAAGTCAGAAACCGAAAATCCTAGCCCTACAATACCATCATTTTCCATGGCTTTCTCAACAGTTTTAATATCATTACTGTTTGACAAAACCAGAGGAACAAACATTCCCGGAAAAATAGGATGACTGTTTATGCCAATTATGTTTAATTCAAAAGGCAGCTGCTTTTCAACAGGAATTATTTTTGGCATATCCTCAGTATTATGAATTTTTAATATTTGTTTCGATGAAATTTTATCAATTTTGGAATCAGAAGAATCCTTTGTGTCTTCTGTAGAAATGACAGTAACTTCTTCTGTCAATTTATCTTCATTATCGTTATTATTATCAACCATACCTATAAAATACTAATAAAAATTAACAACGGCAATAAAAATCCATCATCTGACAGGATCCAAAGCTGCTTCAAGAAGAAGCTCATCCTGATACCAGTCGACAATAAGAGAATAACTGGCATCTTTGTAACCTTCAGCAGAAGCAATAATTTTTACAACCGAGCCAGTTTTTAATGATTCAGGCTTAATCTCTTCAACAGGAATTTTAGATTTCCCATTAAGTATATAAAATTTAGTAGCAGATGTAATAATCTTATCTGTTTCGCTGTTACGGCTGGAAAGATTTAACTTTAAGGAACGAACTTGTTTTTTTAGACTGTCGATATTCAAATTAATATTCTCGTTTTGTACAAGCAACGGTTTCCAGATTACATAAGGTCCTACAGCAATTTTCATTCTGTACTTTCCCGGACGAAGATAAACAGTATCAATAACAAAATTCCTTGAGTTTTTAGATTCATTTTTTCCATCATTAAAAATCCGTCTACTGTTTTTTGCTTCAGGGATTGTTTCACCGTCATCATGAAAAAAGAAAATTCTTGCAGGTAAATCACTGTCAATTGAGGCAGTATTTTGAAGTGTCAGCTGAACATTCACCGCTCTATACCATGGACTAAGAACCGTCTTGTGAACATACCCTTTTGTCCATATAAACCACGCTGAAACCACAAGCAAACCTGCAACTAAAAGTCCAGAAACAATTTTTTTGCCATTTTCTTTTTTCCTTTCAAAAACAGGAACAGGAAATTGCTTCTTTGCAAGAACTGTCTGAGCTAATCCAACGCGGATAGCATGAGTATCGTAATGAGAAAGATACTTTTTTACAATTTTAATAACCGGATCCATGGATTGATATCTTCTGTCAGGATTGGCCTTAAGCATCTTTTTAATCATTTTACAGATTACAGAAGGAATTGATTTATCTATTTTTCTCGGATTGATATACCGGCCTTTTTTGATTTTTTCCAGAGTTTCAGGAGAAATATTAGACGGAAATGGCTTTGTACCTGTAAGCATTTCATATAACATTACACCCAGGGAATAAATGTCTGCCCTTTTATCAACACTACGACTGTCCGTAATCTGTTCCGGAGACATGTAAGCTGGGGTTCCTAATGTTACACCGTTTTTTGTAAGGCCGTTATCAACTTTTGTTGCATCTTCATTATTCTGCTTATTTACAGGAAGATCATCACCGCTTTCGGAAGAAGCAATACCAAAATCTGCAAGCTTAACCTCGGCTCGTTTTGAAATAAGAATGTTTCCAGGCTTAATATCTCTATGAACAATGCCCTTACTGTGTGCATATTTTAGTGACAAACATGCATCAAGAAAAATCATAAGTGCAATTTCTGTTCCCAGTGCAACCTGCTTTTCCAGAACCTGTGCCAGGCTCAAACCTTCAACGTATTCTTCAACTATATAATGAGTCTGGCCTTCAATGAAATAATCAAACACATGAACAATATATGGACTCTGCATATCCAGAAGAATTTGAGCCTCCCGCTTAAACCGTTCACGTACAATGGCATTATTTCTGATGGTAAGTTTTTTTATAATAACATGACGCTTGAGATTAGGATGAACTGCAAGATAAACAGCTCCCATTCCTCCTTTTGCAATGAGTCTCATTATTTTATATTTACCAATTGATTCAGGTATTTTTTCTGCCATTATTTTCTCCACATTAAATTATTCACCAACAGAATAAATATTTGTTTCAGGATTAAACTTAATTCCTGGAAATACAACTGCAATATTCTGTTGATTTGGATTATGAATCTGAATAAATTTGCCTCTTTGCCTTAAAACATATTTTTCATGTACAGGTCTGTGACCGCCAATCCAGACAACATTTCTGCAGTTCTTACCTACCAGATTTTTAATGGATTTAGAAACAGAACTCTTCTGAGCTTTGTCATTCTCGGTCCAGGTAAGACCATAAATTACTTCATCATGCTGTGAATAATTTATTATTTTTGATTTTGTCATTGTAAAAGCAGGTTCAGCATGACTTACAATAAGATTAGGAAAAACAGCACATACAGGTAAAAGATGTTCAAAAATACTTAAAAGATAAATTAAAACATCATCATACTCTAAACTTAAAAATTTATAGAACATATCTCCTTCTGCCGCCATTTTATAAAATGGATGATTACCACGGCCTTCTTCATTAAGAATATTTTCATGGTTTCCTTTCAGGCAATGAAACGATGAAGGGAAGATTGTTTTTAGTTTTAGAATCATCATGAGCAGATTAAGATTTTCTTTCATTTCTTCGCACATTTCAGGAGAAGCAATATTATCCTTAAGATAATCTGAATATGCACGTTGCCAGCGAGCATAACATCTGCTTTCAGAATGAAAAATATCACCAACGCAAACAAGAATTATTTTATTTGAAGCAATACCGTCAATTATTGAAATGGAATTTCCATCGGCCAAGGAGATTTTCGACCTTAACACATTTAAGAGAAAATATCCTCTGGCATGAAGATCTGGAACAACAATAACAGGCTTATCAAAGTCCTGGCTGCAAAAATTCAAAAGTCCACCGGAAGATTTTTTTTTATTTTTTTCCTTTGGTCTATAAGATGAATCTTCACATTCGAGAACATTTACACACCTGTCAAGGCTTTCAACAAGTAAAGAATGAGACGGCAGCTTATTACTGCTATAAATAGAGAAAAGTTCTTTTATTAAGTCCAAAAATAAACCTAGGAAATAACGAGATTAACTGATCCGATTGTAATTTTATCGCCTGGATTCAGCTTAACATATTTATCATTAGGTATGCGACGCCCATTAAGAAATGTTCCATTTGTGGAATTTTCATCCTTAATAAAATACACGTCACGTATCCGCTGAATCACAGCATGAACCCGACTAACGAGCTTATTATCAACTACGATATTACATTCTGCACTGCGACCAATAGTCATTTTTGCTGTAAGATCAATTTTTTTCTTATTGAACATTAAATAAGAAACTGCATCCGAATTGGCAATTTTTTCAAGATATTGCCCCACCGGAGAAGTTGTTACAATTGTAGTATCCTGCATAAAAACATTATATATCTAAAACACTGATTTTTAAATTAAAATAAATTAGAATAAACCTATGCAAGACGAATTCTTTTACGGACTTAAAGCCGGCATGACATATGAAGAAGTAAAATCAGCTGTCATATCAATTTCACCTCAACCAGATATAAGAGGAGAATGGTACAACATAATCCCTCAAGACGATGATTTACCATACGAAAATTTCGCCTGCAAAGTAACAAAAGACTTTGGACTAACAAGAATCTGTGCCTGGACAAAAAACATAAAAACAGCATCCAATGGAGCAGAACTGTATTCCTTAATGACAGAATTAAGGCAAAAAGAAAGTTCAAGCTATGGATCTCACCGATTTTATAATGTCAAAAAAGACGGCACCCAAGCCGATCCGGAAAAAACATTTACAATTGATTTAATAAACAAAAACAGATATATGATTGCTGTATTCAACAGGTCTTTTAATTCTACATTACCACAAACTTGTCAGACTATAACACTACAGGCATTTGCCAGAGATGAGTATTCAGGAAACATCCATAAAAAAATCCATCTTATAAATGACGATTTTTAGTATAAGAAGCCCAAGTTTCTCATTCCACCGCCAAAGGCAATATCCTTTTTTCCCCGCTTTTCACCCTTCCCTAACGGTCATCCACCGCGCTACGCTGCGTTGGACTAAAGGGGTTCCAATCGGGGCTAAAATTAATGACTATATCCGTTGAAAGTGAGCTTGTCGAAATCGCTGCAGCAACATTTTATACATGGTGGTTATTACGCCCCCTTCTGGTCGACAGGGGTTATCCTGAGTCTGTAGAAAGGCTCAAACACTTTTCACCAACCTCATCAAAATCTCTTAAACTTTGCTATTTTCGTTCAAATCTCCTCTTAACATGGCTTTGATACCAACAGAAATAGATAGTTCAACTTCACCATGTCCAAATTTTGGATTACATTTACGACAATTTTTCTTAATGTTGAATGAATTGCAATGTAGACAAGAAATCCCTTTACGGATTTCTTGGACAATAGAAGCTCCTCGAAAAGCAAT
>JAZQNJ010000090.1:0-31209 GCA_045627285.1 Treponema sp.
GAAACAGAACCTATAACTTCGTCCTCAGAATATCCCCAGGAAAGTGAATAATTTTTTATTTCATCCCACCAGATTGTATTGTTACAGGTTTTAGTATCGGTTGCAGGACTCCAGAAAATAGTCTTTACGGCCTCACGCTCCTTTTCCATTGTAAAACCCTGCTTTTCGTTATCCCAGCCATGGCGTGAATAAATAAACATTGAAGAGACATCTGCCACAGTATCATTAAAGAATCTGTAAGTTTTTATGTCTGGATTTTTGTTTCCTGCCGCATCAATCAACTGAATATCCAGCTGAATAAAACCATTGGTAACAGTTTTCAATTCATATTCAACATTGCAGGAGTAAACATTCATTTTTGTTTCAGTAAAAACTCCTGTAATAAGGTTTTCTTTTACATTATCAGAATCCGGAACCAGGTTATTATCTGTAGAAATTAAAGTCTCTTTAATATAAAAACCATCCGGTCTGTCTTCATCCTCTGCATCTGTTTTGATAAAAATATGGGAACCGTTTATACGTGAATCGTTTTCGATGCTTTTATTATCATTTAAATTTTTCCAAAGAATTGGCACAGACAAATGAGCCGGAAAAAACAGGGGCTTTAGTATCAGTTTTTATGGAACAGACCGGAACAATCTGTAGAAAATCTTCTTCTGTCGTCTTAATGATTTTTACATTAACTGTAGAAATTGAACCATTAGCTGTCTCAGTATGAGTCGGATTGATTAAACGAATATAATCATCAGCATTTTCAGCAAGCAGTCCGTTTCTTTTATCAACAATTCTCCATTCAATAAAACTGTAATCAGATTTTAAAATTGCTTCAATTTTAAATTCCTGATTTCGTTTGTATTGCATGTTTCCTTCTGGCGAAAGACTTATAAAAGCATTTGGATTATATTTAACAATTGAAAGAGTAACCGGCCTTTCTTGAGAAATTTCAATCATTTCATCCAGTTGATTTTTTAAATCACTGCCTTCAAAAAAATTTGTACAAGAAGAAAAAATCAACGCTGCAAAACAGAAAAAAATTTTCCTCATATTAGTTCTCCAATAATTCGACTATAACATAAACTTGCCAAAAAACCATCATTTAAACTCCCGTTTAAAACAAATCCAACATGCTGTCCAGATAAATATGTTCCCTTACTTCAAGCTGATATTCAGTTTTTGTTAAATAGTACAGAAGAAACTCAAGAATCATGGCACTTCCAAGCCCACGTCCTTCTATCTTGAAATTGGAAAAACCCTGTACCAGATATTTTTCCCGAATTTCTTCCACCGAGATAAACATAGGATTTTTCTTTGCCTGAGAAAACTTATAGCCCTGACTTCCTCCCAGAGCCTTGCAGATGTGGTTTTCACATTCTTCTCCAAGATTTTTGCGGCTTACATTTTCGTAGCAGGCTTTTCTGTCCTGGCAGCCGGTCCAGCAGCATTCATTGCACAAAAACTCAACTTTATCTTTCTGAGCCTGTGACATTGCATTTAGTTTTTCAAAGCTTTTATTCAACCTGAAATCTGGCACAACATATTCAAAGTCTTTACGAGTTACTTCTTTCAAAAATTCATCAAAATCTGTAATCACTTTTGTTGTAGAAGACACCAGATAAAGTTCAGGATAATTTTTTCTGATGTATTCTGCCAGCAGATCCGAATGGACAATCACGCCGTTATTACTTTCTTTTGCCAGAAGCGCACAAAGCCTGTTGCATTTTTTGTCATCAAGATGTTTTTCTTCGATCAAAGAATTGCTGAAAGTCAATCTGGCAGATATTCCGTATTTTTTTAAAAGAGCCGTTACTTCTTCAGTATCATCATCCCCAAAACCAGCCCTTCCTCCGCCCCAAATACAATCTTGTGGTGCTCCATATACAGATCCGATTTCACACCAGTCATAAAAGAACTCCCTGTGTTCATAAAAAAGCGGAATAAAAATTCTATACAGCTCGTAAAATTCAAAAAGCCCCGGAAGATGAAATAACGCTTTATTCTGACAGCACATAAAATACCTCAATTTTCATCTCCAGACATTCTCCTGCATTTTAAAATTTCACCAGCCATCTGTATAAGACAATCCAGGCAATGGAGTTGCATCTGAAATGGATTCATCAATATCTTTTACAAGCTGACTGCCATGGTATCAAAAAAAAAGATTTGTTGTAATCACGAGATGGATATGCAGATTATTTTTCAATTATTATCACCACTTGAAAAACATGCCCTTCTTCACTAATATGAACGGGTAAATTATTGGCAACGACGCCGCAGATACTGGTATCAGTGTCTGCGGCTTTTTTTATTTAGAAATTAATGTTAAGCCGGGTGTTGTGGGCCGGCGTTTGAGGCCCGCAGAGGGGGTAGCGTAAGACACGGTAGTTACGCCTGTCGAAACTACCGGGGCTGAAGCGAGGGGGAGACTTCCCCCATTGAGGTATATATGTCTAAATTTATTTTTGTTACTGGTGGTGTAGTTTCGGGACTTGGAAAAGGAATCACTGCGGCTTCTCTTGGCCGTCTATTAAAATGCAGAGGCCTTAAAGTTGCTTCTCAAAAACTTGATCCATACATGAATGTTGATCCTGGTACAATGAGTCCTTTCCAGCACGGAGAAGTTTTTGTTACGGAAGATGGTGCCGAAACTGACCTGGATCTGGGACACTACGAGCGCTTTATCGATGAAAACCTGACAAAATACTCAAATCTTACTTCGGGACGGGTTTACTGGAATGTGCTCAACAAAGAACGTCAGGGGGAATACCTTGGTCAGACTGTTCAGATCATTCCTCATGTAACCAACGAAATTAAAGATTTTATTCTTAAAAATGCAGAAGTTTCTAAGGCTGATGTTTCAATCGTAGAAATTGGCGGCACAACCGGTGACATCGAAAGCCAGCCGTTTCTTGAAGCAATCCGTCAGCTGAGTCTTGAAGTTGGCCGCCGCAACTGCCTTTTTATTCACGTCTGCCTTGTTCCTTACATTTCTGGTTCTGACGAATTCAAATCCAAGCCGACACAGCATTCTGTAAAGGAATTGATGGGCGATGGTATTCATCCTGATATTATTGTTGCCCGATGTGATGAATATATTCCAGAAGATATCCGCCGCAAGATTTCGCTTTTCTGTAATGTGGCTGAAGATTGTGTTATTTCCAATACGACTTTGCCTTCGCTTTATGAAGTTCCACTTATGCTCCACAATCAGAAAATGGACGAAGTTGTCTGCCGCGAACTTGGTATTGAAGGAACAAAATGCGACCTGGCTGAATGGGAAAAAATGGTTGATTCAATCCATAACCGCAAGGAAGAGATTCAGGTTGCACTTGTTGGTAAATATGTAAAACTCCATGATTCATATCTTTCTATTGTTGAAAGTCTGAACCATGCATCTTTTGTGGCTGGATGCAAACTCAAGATAAAATGGGTTGACTCAGACAGCGTAACTGACGAGACTGCACCAGAAATTTTTGGCGACTGCAAAGGAATCATTCTTCCAGGTGGATTCGGCAACCGTGGAATTGAAGGTATGATCAATTCCGTAAAATTTGCCCGCACCCACAATATGCCTTACTTTGGAATCTGTCTTGGCATGCAGATTGCCGTAATCGAGTTTGCACGCAATGTTCTTGGATATGCAGATGCCAACAGCCGTGAATTTGACGAACAGTGTGAACATTCAGTCATTGACCTTATGAAAGACCAGGAAGGTGTTATCATGGGGGGAACAATGCGTCTTGGCCGCTATCCATGTAAAGTGCAGCCAGGAACAATTCTTGAAAAGGCCTACAAATCTACTGATATTGAAGAACGTCACCGCCACCGTTACGAGTTCAACAATCAGTACCGCCAGCAGATGAAGGAAGCTGGCCTTGTAATCGGAGGAACAAGCCCTGACGACAAGATTGTAGAAACAGTTGAGCTTCCACAATCAGAACATCCTTTCTTTGTGGGCGTTCAGTTCCATCCGGAATTTAAGAGCCGTCCAAACAATGCAGGTCCTTTGTTTGTTGAGTTTGTGAAATCTTGCTGCTAAAATATGAGTTAAGGAGAAAAACCATGTCATTATACACAGAAAGTGAAGTACTGGATTATGTAGAACAGGAGGACGTAAAATTTATCCGCCTGGCATACTTTGATCTCAGCGGAAAACAGAAGAATGTTTCAATTATGGCCGGCGAGCTTTCCAGAGCCTTTGTTGAAGGCATTTCCTTTGATGCCTCTGCAATAGAAGGATTTCAGCAGCCTCACTCTTCTGACCTTTTTCTTCATCCAGATCCTGAAACTCTTTCCGTTCTTCCATGGCGTCCAAGTTCTGGAAAAGTTGTCCGCATGTTCTGCGACATACGCTATCCTGACGGAACTCCATACGAAAAAGACTGCCGGTATCTCCTTAAAAATGCTGTAAAAAAAGCTAAGAAAGAACTTGGTCTGGAATTTAAATTTGGTACTGAATTCGAATTCTATCTATTCAAACTGGACGAAAACGGTGAACCTACAAAGATTCCGTTCGACAACGCCGGTTATATGGACATTGCCCCTGAAGATAAGGGAGAAAACATCCGTCGCGAAATTGACTTTACTCTTGAGCAGATGGGCATTACTCCTGAATTCAGCCACCATGAGGAGGGGCCTGGTCAGAATGAAATCGACTTCCGGTCTGCCTCTGCAGTAACTGCCGCCGACAATGCTGCAACTTTTAAGTGGATTGTTCGTACTAAGGCTTCTGCTAACGGGTTATACGCAGACTTTTCTCCAAAACCGCTTCTGGACCAGCCGGGCAACGGTATGCACATAAGCATTTCCTGCAATCAGAAAGAAAAAATGCCAAGCGTACTTGCCGGCATCCTTAACCGCATGGAAGAAATCACTTACTATTTAAACCCTTCAAAAAACTCATACGACCGTCTTGGTGAACACAAAGCTCCAAAATACATTGCCTGGGGTAATCAAAACCGTTCAACAATCATCCGCGTACCATCAAAAAAATCAGATGAAAAAATTCAGATTCGCTCTTCAGATTCCAACTGCAATATCTACATTGCATTTACACTTCTGATTTATGCGGCAATGGACGGTGTTAAAAATAACATGGTTCCTCCTGCACCGACTGCAGAAAACCTTTTTGATGAGGCCGCTGCCAAAAAAGCCGGCTTTAAGACTGTACCTGACACTCTTAACGGAGCACGGCAGATTGCAGATTCAAGCGAGTTCATAAAGCAGAGTCTTTCACTCTAAATCTACAAGGTTAAACGAATAGCAGAAAATATGATGTCCGATACACACAGCGTTCTTGTTGTGACTAAAGACAGTAAAATTTCCTCACTCATCAGTGCCATGCTGATTCCGCCAATGTTCGAGCTTTCTATGGCGAAAGACTTTAACGAGGCACGGCGTCTCTGCGGAGAAAGAATCTTCAATATTGTTATTGTGGATTTTGCAGACGGAGAAGGTACCGACTTTGCCGTGGATATTTCCCAGCACACAAGTACAATCCTTCTTCTGGCTCCAGCCCAGCACTTTGATCAGATCAGCTACAAAGTTGAACCTTACGGAATTCTTACGATTACTTCGCCTTTCGACCAGTTTTATTTTTACAACATGATTAAGATTGCCATTGCTGTTCAATATAAGGTTCAGGTTCTTTCAAGCCAGACTGTTAAGTTGAAGGAAAAAATGGAAGAAATCCGCGTTGTAAACAGAGCCAAAATGCTTTTAATGCAGTGCGAATCAATGACAGAACAAGAAGCCCACCGTTACATCGAAAAAGAAGCTATGAACAACGGTAAAAAACGTACTGCCATAGCTGAAGAAATTATTAAGCTTCACAGTTAATAAACTCTGTTCACAAAAGCCTCCCGGTCATAAATGGCCATTGCAGTCAGCTTCCATAAACACATCCTGTGCAGCTTATTCCTTCATGAGTTCTTCGACTTCTTCCTTATGGATTGGCTTGTTGCCGTCATAAGCTTTTCTGTTTTCTTCAATTTCGTCAAATGTCCAGAGCCGTCCTTTATTCATGCCCGGACATTCTCTGGCACATTCTTCCCAGCTCTCTTTTGATTCTATCATCCAGCTCCAGAAGGGCCAGGTAGAGCACTGAACAGGACGGGCTTCATAACAGCTGCAGCCGCTGTTCCATAAAATGCAGTCGTAATTTTTCTGTTCCTGAAGAGCCAGAACCTGTGTTCCGTAATAGTAATCAGCCCATCGGCAATAAGTTTCTACAAACTGCTTTACGGACATTTTTTTGAATTCACAAAGGACCATCAAATCACGTTTGCTTAAATAAACAAATCCCGGGGAATGACCACAGCAGAAGCTGCATCTCTGACATCCAAAATTAAGTCCTTCTTTGTAAAATGGTTCTGACATAAAAGGACTATACCACAAAAAAAAAGGCACTTCAATTTGAACATCATAAAGACAAAAAAATGGAGCTGCCTAAAAAAGGTCAGCTTACGGTAGTTGAGCCCTTCGACAGACTCAACGGCCGCAGTCATTACTTTTTAGACAGCCCTTCTAAAAAAGTCCCGGAAATTTCTTCCAGTGCTTGAGTGCACTTGATTTAGTGCTCACTCTGACACAGGATTTCCTTTCTTTTATGCAGTTTTTGTTGAACCAAGTCTCTTAAGAACAATAAGTGTTACAATAAGAGCAACGGCACCAAAGCCAAAACTTACAACTCCACTTACAACAAGGCCAAGTTTGCTTAAAATACCGGCAAGAATATAACTTACAAATGAAATACCTGCTACAGTCATTGCGTATGGAAGCTGAGTGTTTACGTGATTAACGTGTTCACACTGGGCACCGGCACTGGCCATGATTGTTGTGTCCGAAATTGGAGAACAGTGATCCCCACAAACTGCACCTGCCATACAAGCAGAAATTGACATAATGCGGATTGGATCTCCAGATTCAGGGAATGCTGCAATACAGATTGGAATAAGAATACCGAATGTACCCCATGATGTACCTGTAGCAAAAGCAAGGAAGATTGCAATTACAAAGATAATTGCAGGAAGGAATATTTTAAGACCGGCTGCTTTGCCAGAAACAATACCTGCAACATAGTCCTTTGCACCGAGGCTGTCTGTCATCCCCTTAAGAGTCCATGCCAGAGTGAGGATAAGAATAGCAGGAACCATTGCCTTAAATCCTTCTGGAACACATGACATAAATTCACCAAGAGTAAGAACTCTTCTGCACATATAAAATACAAAAATAATAATCAGAGCACCAAAAGCACCAAGTACAAGACCTACTGAAGCATCTGAATTGGCAAAGCTTTCCACAAAGTTAAGGTAAGCTGAATTTGCAACCATCTGACCTTCAACTTCACCAGCCACTTCCTTTGCAAAGAATCCACCTGAATAAATCATACCAAGAACACACATTCCGATAAGAACAACTACAGGAAGAACAAGATCAATTACTCCACCTTTTGCAGAAGAATTAGCTTCTGAAACAGCATCAGCTGCATCGTTCATCATTTCCTTTGCATTTTCATATTTAGACATTGGACCGTATTCAAAACGCATGAATACAAGAGCAAACATCATAATCAGAGTAAACAGAGCATAGAAATTAAAAGGAATTGCCTTACAGAAAAGTGCAATACCGTTTTCACCGTCACTTACAAAGCCTGCAACTGCGGCAGCCCATGAAGAAATTGGAGCGATAATACAGATTGGAGCGGCTGTAGAGTCTATAAGATACGAAAGCTTCTCTTTTGAAACGCCATATTTGTCTGTTACAGGCTTCATTACAGAACCAACTGTAAGACAGTTAAAATAGTCATCAATAAAAATCAGGATACCAAGACAAATAGTTGCAACCTGAGCACCAACCTTTGATTTGATGTGTTTTCTTGCCCAGTTACCAAAAGCTGCAGAACCACCTGCCTTGTTCATAAGTGCAACAAGAGTTCCCAGCAGAACAAGGAATACAAGAATACCAACGTTCCAGCTGTCAGAAAGCTGCGTAATAAAACCATCATTTACAACGTGGGTAAAGAATCCTGTAAATGATAAACCAGAGTAAAATGCACCACCAATCAGAATACCAATAAACAGTGATGAATAAACTTCTTTTGTGATGAGAGCAAGAGCAATAGCTACAATTGCAGGCACCAGTGACCAGAATGTTCCTGTCATTTTTAAATCTCCTTGCCGCAAGACTGCGACCAAAAAATAACAGTAAATTTTATCACAATAATCAGGTGAATGCCATTAAAAACATGCATGATTCTAAATAAAATTCATAGTCCCAACAGCAAAAACAGTTTCTGATTCTCAAGAAATGACCGTTCTATGCCGATATCTATAGGGTATAAATTTGCTTATGGAGGCTTTTTTTTATGAAAAAGTTATTTGGATATATTACGATTATTGCAGCTGCATCCCTGGCATTTTTTGGAATTACATCCTGCATCATCAACGACAAAAATCCGCAACTCCTGCCTTCTCCAACTATTGCTGACGAAAACGAAGATTCTTCGTATACAATAACTTTCGCAAGTGATACAAACATGAAATACGCCAATATCATCCGCATGAAGGCCTCAACCCAGGACTTTTCGGATTATGACAAGGCTAATGACGAAAACATCGGACAGATTGTTCCTACAAACCCTGACAAACTAGCTTCTGCCTTTGTATTTAAGGACATGGATACTGCTCCAGGAACTTACTATAAATACAGAATCAGGTATTTTAACGGATCCATCTATAAAGAAACTGAACCAACCGAAACTGCTGTTCTTGGAAAACACAGCGGTGAAGCCGAAATTCAGTCAGCTGATGTTTCCTTTAATTACTTATGGAACGACCACGACAGCATTTACAGCCTTGAATTGACACAGGACATTGCAATTCCTCAGGATTTTTCATATCTGGCATTTGTTGTTTCAAATAAAGCCGGCATGACCCGTCCATTTTTGATGGCAGAACCGACAAACGATGACAAGGTTACCATCGAATGTTCAGAAATTAATTCCGTAGACCTTCAGCGCTCTCTTTCACCGGATTTTCTGGATGATGATATTACAATGGAAGGCATAATCGCCATTAAGGAATTTACAGATAACACTGGAGATACAAACACAAAATACAAGAGATACTACTGGACAAAGCAGCAGACAATCTCTGTCACAACACGCTTTATCAACAGCAACAATGATGAAGATGCACCACCTTCAGGCAATGTAATAAAAGTTCCATCCATAAAAAATAAGGACAACATTTTTGATATTTCAAGAAATGCTGTCCCTTCGATTCCATCATTATCTATTAAGTAAACCGTCAATCGCCAGATTAACACCGGCTTTTGCTTCTTCCATATCTTCTTTATGGTACATAGCCATTTTAAATACGGCGGCTTCAATAAGGTTAAAAAGCATGTTGTGTGCATCCTTTACATTTACCTTTTTGAACTCGCCGTTTTTTTGTCCCCTGATAATTACCATGTTCAGGATGTGATTAACCTTTAAGGTACGACGACGTACTCTTTCTTCCGGATCCACACCAGTTTTTTGAAGGTTCGAAAGGTAAGGTACAAGCACTTCAATAAGAGCCCTATTTTCAACACAAACGTCAATTGCACCGCAAACCAGCTTACGAAGACATTCTTCAGCAGAAAGATTCTGGTCTTTAATAGTTTCCATAAATCTTTCCTGAAAAACAGCAGAAGCCTGTTTAATACTGAAATTAAAAATCTCCCGCTTGTTCTTAAAATAAATGTAGAGAGTTGTTCTTGTAATACCACAGGCATCAGCAATCTTCTGGAAAGTTACATCTTCATAGCCCTCACGACAGAACAATTCCATGGATTTTTTAAGAATTTCTTTCTTTCTTTTTTCGTGTTCAACTATGATTGCCATTAGTAATACTCCTTCCCAGGTTTGTCAGTTTTTTCTGTATTTCTGCGGTTTCTGTCAGAATTAAAGCCTTTGCCGGCAGATCTGTTATTTTTACCGGCGTCAAATTTTTTGTCTCCACGGAAATTCTTCCTGCTGTCAGGCCTTCTGCTGCCATAACCAGATCCGCCGTCATTGCTGTAAGTATTTACAGGCTTTGGAGCATGTTTTTTTTCTGTGCCATTGTAAATATAGAAGGTAGTATCAAGATTTCCGGATTTTAAGCTTTTAAGAGTGCTGGCATAACGACCAACGCTTTCCTGAAACTGCTTATGTGCAGTAATTACACCAATCTGCCAGCCTTTAAAGTCATCAAAAAGGCTTCCCATATCAGAATAAAGCTGAGCTGCCTGAGATTCATCCCCAAGACGTTCACCGTATGGAGGATTACAGATAATGATTCCACTTTCGTATGGAGCTTCAATATCCTTAAAATCGCTAACCTGAAAATCAGGACGCCATAAATGTGCATCAATTCCAATGGACTTTAAGGCACGGCCAGCCATAACACAGGCATGTTCAGCATTAACACGGGCACGCTGAACGGCACCAGGGTCAATGTCAGTACCGGTTATGCGAACTTCAACATCAGTGCGGATTTTTGAAGCTTCGTCCTTACGGATTTCAATTGCCCTCTGCTGATTGTAAATAGGAAGATTTTCCAGGGCAAAGCGGCGGCCAAGACCTGGAGCCACATTAAAAGCGTAAAGGCTTGCTTCAATTGGAAGAGTTCCGGAACCGCAGAAAGGATCATGCAGTGGAGTTTTACGACGCCACATCATCATCTGAAGCATGGCAGCAGCAGTTGTCTCACGAAGAGGAGCCATGCCGCCATCTGTACGGTAACCCCGTTTGTGAAGAGGAAGTCCCGAAAGATCCAGAAGAACAAGAGCTTCGTCTTCATCAAGATAAACACGAACATCACTCTGTTCACCAGTTTCCGGCATTGTCGAAATATTCCATTTATCACCCAGCTTTTTGTAGATGGATTTCTGGATCATGCCCTGAATTGAATGTTCTGAATTAAGCTTTGATTTATAAGTGCGGACTTTATCAACAACAACCCGGCTGTCTTTTTTAAGAAAGTCCTGCCAGTCAATGGCGTAGCAGCCGTCAAAAAGCTGGTCAAAGTCCTCTGCCTTATAGCGGGCCATTAAAAGATAAACGCGGTCAGCAGTACGTAAACAAAGATTCGCACGGAACAGTGCATCGTTATCACCTTCAAACAAAACACGTCCTGGAGCGTTTCCTGCCAGTTTGTAACCTAACTGCTTGATTTCATTACCAAGAATTTTTTCAGCGCCAACAGCGCAAAGAGCAACTAATGTATTCATATTTCAATGACATTTTAACAAAAAATGTCATTTATTAATAGTAGGATAATAATAAATTCAAATCAGAACCTGATCCGGCTGGTCCGCCTTCGCTAACGCTCATCGTCCTCGCTTCGCTGCGGTCGACTGCGGGCTCCCCATCCGGGGTAGAGTTTTTATTTTCTACCTGCTTCTTTATATTCCTTAATCTCTGAAAGAGAAATACTTTTAATCTGTTTTCCGTTGTCGTGGATGATTCTTGTGTGAGCTTCCGGATATTTTTTTTAATTTGTTCAATTTTATTATACCAACTTACAGTGCACAGCCTCTAAAATCATCCAGAGATTTATAACCCTTGCGTTTCATAAATTCTGAAAGACCTTCTACAATTTCTGTCATTGCAAGTGGATTTCCGAATGTAGCTGTTCCGACTTCAACAGCGGCAGCACCGGCCATAATAAATTCAACTGCATCCTGCCAGCAGCTTACACCGCCAAGACCTACAACTGGAATGCGTTCATTTTCCGGCAGCTTGTTCATGGCAAGGCACAGATCGTAAACCATACGCAGTGCAATCGGCTTAACTGCAGGACCAGAGAAACCGGCACGAATGTTTTCGAATACAGGGCGGCCAGTTTCAATGTTGATCGAAGTTGCCTGGAAAGTGTTTACAAGACTGATTGCATCAGCACCTGCCTCTTTTACAGCCATTGCAACACCAATCAGGTCAGGTGCATTTGGACTAAGCTTTACCATCAGAGGCTTTTTGGTAACTTCACGAACTGCCTTAACAACTGTTCCTGCAGCAGTACAATCCATACCCCAGGCCATACCACCGGCCTTAACATTTGGACAACTGATGTTAAGCTCAATCATTGGAACTTCAGTTTTATCCAGAAGCTTTGCGCCTTCAACATAAGTTTCGAGAGTTGAGCCAGAAAGGTTTGCTACAGTTCTGGCCTTAAACTTAAGCATTGAAGGAAGCTCATTTTCAATAAAGTGCTGGATTCCAGGATTTTCAAGACCGATTGAATTAATAAGTCCGCTTGGAGTTTCAACAAGACGGGTTCCAGGGTTACCAGGTCGGCCTTCAAGAGTAAGACCTTTTGAACAGATACCGCCGATACCATCAACATCAATAATGCTTGAATACTCACTTCCGTAACCAAAAGTACCGCTGGCAGCAATTACAGGATTTGCAAATTCAACGCCTGCAATCTTAACGCTTAAATCCGGAGCATCTCCTTCAGCAAGTGGGGCACGGCGTTCCATTTTTGGAGAAGTTACAGGAGAATCGATGCATGTAAAATCAAGGATCCTGCTGTCAAAAACAGGACCATCCTTACAGCATCTCTTGTTTCCTTCTTTAGTTTTTATAGTACAGCCTAGACATGCCCCCACACCACATGCCATTCTGTTTTCCATACTCAGCCAGCATTGAACACCAGCGTCATGACAGATTTTTTGAACAGCAGCCAGCATAGGAGTCGGACCACAGGCAAAAACTTCATCGTAATTTTTAACATTATCAGCATTAAAGGCAGCAGTAATCATACCCTTAATACCAACGGAACCGTCATCAGTAGTAACAGTCAGTTTGTTTGGAAACACATAGTCCAGACCATACTGACCACTCTTGAATGCGGCAAAAAAGTCATAAGATTTTTTTGGAAGAGTAGAAGCAAAACCGGCAACAGGAGCAACACCTACACCGCCTCCAATAATAGCAACACGGCTTCCTTCTTTAGGATTCGGCCACGGAGTACCAAGAGGTCCAATAAGTTCAATACCGTCACCGCTTTCCAGTGCAGTAAGTTCAACAGAACCTTTACCCTTAAGCAGAATAAGGAATTCAACACAAAGATCATTTTCGGCCAGAACCTTGTAACCGTAAACACTGATCGGTCTGCCAAGAAGAAGTCCCGATTTTACGGAACGAAGCATATAAAACTGACCTGGAACAGGCTGAGGAACTGCTTTACCCTCTTCGTCCTTGATATTTACTTTTAAGTACCAGATGCTTCCTGCAGGAACAGCACCACTAACAGCAGAACAACCGCTAACTTTACCAACAGCAAAAACCGGAAGAGTTTCTCCGGAACAAGATTTAATTTCACTCATAATCCCATTTTAACGAAAAAAAGCGAAAAATCAAACACCAGACCAGGCAGGGCGTCTCCCTCACATACGTTCGGGCCGGGCTTTCCGTGGCTTGGTACCCGCGGTCCTTACGGACTTGCTCCGCAACCACTCCAACCCCTGACGCAGTCAGGAACGGGGATGTCTAAAAAGTATGGATTGCGGTGGTTGAGGCTCTCGACCCTAAAGGGGCACTAACGAAGTGCAGTAACCACCACATTTAGTGTGATGGTCATTTCGACAGGCTCAATGACCGCTACAGTCATTACATATTGGACAGCCCGTTCGTCTTAAAATTTTACTTTTGATTACAGACCAAGTTCTTTTTTTGCACCGAGAAGGTCTTCTTTTGCTGCTACACAGGCTCTTCCTGCTGCGGCAGCAATGTCTTTCAGGCAGAGGGTACCTGCTTCACGGCTTGCTTCAAGTGCCGGGTCTTTTTTCCATGCACACAGGATTCCACGGCTTGAGTTTACTGTACCACCAGCTTTGTCCAGGAGTGTTGCTGCAATGCGGGCAGCTCCGCCCTGTGCCCCGTAACCTGGAATCAAAAAGAACATGTCAGGATATGCATCGCGTAAAAGGCGGGCGTCGCTTTCTTCTGTACAACCCACAACTGCTCCCACTGGAGAACACTTCTGACCTTTATAATCCTTTGCAAATTCGTCACCAATGCGTTTAAGTTCAGCACCAGTGCGGTCAAGAACACGTCCCCCTTCCTTAAGTTCCTGCTGTTCAATATCAACCATGCCAGGATTTGATGTACGGAGAAGAACGAAAATTCCCTTTCCACCGGTTTTTCTAGGATTTGCTGCTGCTTCGTCCCCTTCTGGAACTGGGCCGCAGTATTCTGTAAACGGCTTTAAGGTATCAAAACCCATGTATGGATTGATTGTAATGATATCTGTTTCAAATTCGCCGGAAAAATGTGCTCTTGCATAGGCTTTTGCTGTATCTGCAATGTCGCCCCGTTTAATGTCGCTGATGGCAATAAATCCGGCTTCTTTTACAGCGTTTAGAGTTTTTACATAAGCTTTTAAGCCTTCAAGTCCCATAGCTTCGTAGTAAGCAATCTGAATTTTAAAGCAGCATGCCGACTGATCTGCAGCAACCTGTCTGATGATTTCCTTGTTATAAGCAAATACTGCTTCTGCCGGTGAATCAAAGTTGTTCAGAACTGATTTTGGAAGATAAGATGGATCTGTGTCCAAACCAACGCATAAAGGTCCGTTTTTAAGGGCTGCTTCCTGCAGCAATTCCATTGTGTGTTTCATATTACATTATACTAACAGATTTTTTTGATGTAATAAATATAGCCACAAGGCAGAAAAACACCGATAATATTATTATGACTAGAGTTCACAGAAATAAAATCATGATGATTGCCTGTATTGCAGGCCTTATCCTTTTTACCCCAAGAGTATGTGCTCAAACTGCCGCAGCGTCTGCAGCAGAGGCTTCTCAGACACGTCAAACCTTCGTTGACTATGGTAAAAAATATATCGGCTGCCCTTATGTTTCTGGTGCAACAGGACCTAATGCCTTTGACTGCTCTGGTTTTGTATATTCAGTTGCCAGAGAATCCATCGGGTATCAGCTCCCACGGCAGGTAAAAAATATTTACAAGTTCTGTAAGATCATTGATGACAGCAAAAGGGAGCCTGGTGATCTTGTTTTCTTTAAAACAACTGCTTCAGAAGAAGCCAGCCACATCGGTATCTACATCGGAAACAACCAGTTCCTTAACTGTGCTTCTGACGGACCTAACACAGGTGTAATTGTAAGTTCTCTAAAAGAAAGCTACTGGAAAGGAAAATACTACCACACTGGCCGGTTTCTTCCTTCCTCTGGAACTCAAGAATCGGATTTATCCTCTGACCAGCCTTCATCATCATCTTCGGTAAAGGCCCCTTCCCCATCGCAAAAACCTTCTTCTTCATGGTCATCAACCGCTGCTTCTTCAAAACAGGGAAAAGACGGCTTTGCAGAAAGAATCATTCTTGACGGAACGACAGCTGTAGACTGGAACTTTTTTACCCCGGATTATCTTCGGCTTACATTCCGGGGAATTTCAGCAACTGTAAATGCTACATACAACGGCGACAAAATCAAGCCGGGAATCGGTTCAATAATCAGATGGGATGCAGGTACAGGAGTTTTGCAACTTCCTGTTCTTTTTACACTTTCGCCAACAGAATATTTCAGGATTTTTGCAGGTCCTGTAATCACCATCGGCACACCTTATGTTCCAGGTAACAGCAACGAAGAAATTCGCTCTTCTTTCTTCCCTGGGCTTATCGGTGTATGCTGGAATTCACCTTCAGTTAAAGCAGGTCCAACTGACATCAGCTTCTGCCAGGATATTCATTACACAGTGTTTAACAACACAGACGGCAGTGCACTTACTGGAATCAAAAACCTGGCGTCTGGTCTTGTTTTTTCTTCAGGAGTTCGTGTAACTTTACCTCTGGCTTCGTTGATTAAATAGAAGAAAAAACAAAAGAGGTTAGAATGAAAAAATCATTTCTCATAAAATCTGCAGTTCTTGCCGCATCAGCTTTATTTTTTTTGACAGCGACCACTTCCTGTGACTCTGGAATCACGCTGACAGCCACCTCAGCAGATAAAGCAAATCTCACCATAAACCTGGGATATTCTGATGCCGCAATTTCCATATTAAAAGACCTTATAAGTGCAGGAGGCGGTTCAATACAGGATGACTCACTTGTTTCTGCTGCCGAAATATCATCATTTCTAAAAAATCAGGGGCTTTCATCAGTCAGCTCAACATCAGACAAAAAAGGTGCCTCTGCCCGAGGAATAATTCCTTCAATAAGTAGTTCATCTCTTGCTCATGCAGGCATTCTTTTATCAACAGAAAATTCCATGACCCTTACCTTCGGACCTGAGCAGATTGTTTCAGTTTATCAATCTATGGAAGAAGCAAATCAGGGAACAATGGATCTCCTTATGATTCCTGCCCTGACCGGTGAAACAATGTCCTTATCTGACTACAGTGAACTGCTTGGTTCTGTTTATGGACCAGAGCTTGCACAGGAACTTGTAAAAGGTAAAATGAATATATCTCTTTCCAGCCCTGACGGAAAAAAGACCATAACCGATTCAATCTCTATTGGTGAACTGCTTACACTTAATCAGGAGAAATCCTGGTCCGTTAAATGGTAGAAGGAATTAAATTATGGATAAAAAAACAGAAGAAAAATTCATACAGATGGAAACGAAAATAGCCTTTATGGACGATTTTATCCAGCAGCTTCAGAAAGAAGTTGTAGAACACCAGAAAATGATAGATATTCTAAGAACAGAAAATCAGGTCCTTTCCGGCAGAATCCGCGATCTTTCAGATAACGTTGAAATTCCAAACAGAAAGCCTCCTCACTACTAATAAAAAACGGACAAAAAAATGCCTACAAAAGGAACTTTAAATAAACAGAAAACAAAAAAAGATTACGGAAAAGAAGCTATTGAAATTCTTTTTCAGGATGAATATATCTGCGTAATCAACAAACCAACAGGACTTCTTTCCGTGCCATATCCTGGAAGCCGTGCCAGAACTGCTCAGGCTCTTCTTGAAGAACTTATGCGCAAAAACGGGACCTTCAACAGTCGTCACAAGCCCTACATTGTTCATCGTCTGGACAGGGACACTTCCGGTGTAATGATGTTTGCACTGACTGAACAGGCCCAGAAAAAAATCATGGACACCTGGCATCAAATGGTAACTGAGCGTCTGTATCACGCAGTTGCAGAAAATCCTGCCGCAAAAGCCATGATACTGCCTTCTCAGGGACTTATTGATGATGAGCTGGCCTTTAATTCCCACAACATCGGCTTTGTTCCAAAAGACGGGGCTGTTCCAAAACACAAGGGAGAAAAAGATTCGATTTACGAACGCCACATTCAAGGAACTGGAGAAAACCGTCGCTTTAAAACAGTTGCCGCAAGAACAAACTATAAAATTATTGCAGAAGGACCAACCCACTCCCTTTTTGAGCTCTCTCTGGACACTGGAAAAAAGAATCAGATTCGTGCACATCTGGCAGGAAAAGGATATCCTCTGGCAGGAGACGAAAACTACAGGGCAAAAACTGACTATTTCGGACGTCTTTGCCTGCACGCCCGTACCCTGGAATTTGACCATCCTTTTACAGGACAGCACATGAAATTCGAAGTTCCTGAACCTGCAGAATGGCTTGAATACGTACAGAAAGGCGATTCACACCCCGCAACACCTGCCTGGATTGAAGAAATTCAAAAACGATTTAACAGCGGGGAAGGTGAAAGCTTCCATCAACACGGCAAAAAACTCAGGGAGGATGCTCCTGTTCAGCTGGGACCAAAACGTTTAAGTAAAAAAGATAAAGCCCACATGAACTTTATTGAACAGGGCAAAAAAAGAAGATAAAAACAGGTGGCTAAGCCTTCGACCCGACGAGGCAGGGCATAACCACCATGTATAAACTGTTCCTGCAGAGATTTCGACCGGCTCAATCAATACAGTAACACTATTCACATACTTAGCCTTTTATAATTGGCTTACTGCATCAATAAGGCCTGTCGGTGTCAGGGCAAAATCATTTTTAAAGCTTTGACTTGCAACTGCATGAGCCAGGGAACCGTTAATGGCAGCGTCAACTCCATCATATCCCTGAGCCAGCAAAGCACAAATAAGTCCGCTTAAAACATCACCACTGCCGGCCTTTGCCAGAGACGGCCGACCAAGACTGTTAACATACAGCTTAAAGCCTTTCTCTTCGGTATAAACACCAATCATTGGATTAGCACCTTTTACAAGAAGAACCACCTCCGGAAACGAACGGCAAAACTTTTCAATAAGCTCCGGCCGTTTTATAACACACTCACTAATTGAATAATCACCTAAATCACAGGCTTTAAGAAGTCCGGCAAATTCCTTTGGATGAGGTGTAAGAACGCAGCCTTTTCCTCTGACACCAAGGAATCCTTTAATTCTCTTTGAATAACAGATGTCAGCATCAAGAACACATTTTACATCCGGGTGATCACGCAAAAAGTCCAGATAATATTTTATGATGTTTTCTTCGTGACCAAGCCCCATTCCAACTGCCAGGGCATCAACCCTGTCACCAAATTCATAGGCAGTAAGAATTTCTACGGTCAGATCCACCAGGTCTGCTTTTGAAAAACCCATGTCCGGGCGAATTAAAGTTACAAGGCCGGCTCCAAAACGGAGACATGCCCGTGCAGCAATACAGCCTGCTCCAAATTTTTCTCCGCTGGCAATATATGCAGTACCAAAACTTCCCTTATTTACAAAGTTCTTTTTTCTAAAAGGAAGCACAAGATCCTTTTCTTCCAGCAAAAAGCCTGATTCCAGATTGTCATTATTTGAATTTTCGTAGAGTGAACGGCTTACACCAAGATTTGCACATTTTACAATGCCGACAAAATCCTTTGCCTGATCACTGTAAAGACACATTTTTAGAGCACCCATCGTTACAGTAACATCAGCACAAAAACATACATCGGAAACTGTACCGTCCTGCCGGATACCAGTTGGAACATCACAGGCTATCTTACATATACTTGTGGAATTGACATCGTTGATTGTACAGACAAGCTGTTCTACATTATCCCCTTCAATATCTCCACGGAATCCGCTGCCGAAAATACAGTCAACAACAACAGCAGCGTGTCTCAAATCGCCCATTGGAAAATTTTTGATGCAGTTGACAGATACACCGCACTTTTCTGCCTGTTCCTTCTGACGGACACATTCAACAGAAACTGATTTATAGCACTCATAAACCTTTACTTCATAATCCATGCGTATACGGCGGGCCAGTGCATAACCATCGGCACCATTATTTCCACCGCCACAAAGAATAAGGATTTTGTCCCCCACACTGGCATGATTTCTGATTTCGTTTTCAAGAGCCGCAGCGGCATTTTCCATCATTACTTCTTCTGAAAGTCCGTAAGCAAATCTGCAGGATGCATCCAGAACACGTGTATCTAAAAATAATCTTTCCATAGATTAAATGATACCATATATTTTGATGGTTTAAAGATATGAATTATTATATCACCTTTTTTTCCAGCCATTTCTTTCCACAGAATCTGCCGCAAAAGAGAGCACCACGGAAAATCCAGTCAATGTACATTCCGAACCAGACACCGTAAAGGGCCAGTCCTTCAACATCAGGATAAGATGTCATAAGCCATTTTGAAATAAACCAGCTGCCAAAAACACGAAAAGTCCACATGCTGATATTTGAAACTATCATAGTATAACGGGCATCACCTGCCCCCCGGAGAATATTCGGCATTACAAAACTTAATGGCCAGAAAAGTGCATTAGCAACTGCACAGGTACGGATCACACCAATAGAAAGTTCTGCAGATGCTGGCTGAAGGTTAAACATTTTTACAAGAAACGGTACTGTCAAGAAAATAAACACTCCCGTAGAAATCATTCCAAGATAGGAAAGCTTCATCATTTTTTTACCGTAGGATTTTGCCTGATCTTTTTCATCAGCACCAATACACTGCCCGATAATCGTAACACAAGCCAGTCCTATGGCATTACCAGGAATGTTAGCAAAGCTGCAGATTGAATTTGAAACTGCATTTGCAGCCAGAGCCACGCTTCCAAAACCTGCCATAAAAGAATATACAAGTGTTTTACCAATATGGAATACGCTGTTTTCGATTCCGCTTGGAACTGCAACTTTTAAGATTTTTCCAATCAGTGCAAAATCAAGCTGCGGATTCCAGATTTTTTCAAGATAAATCTGCCATTTTCCTTTCTGACACAGAATTACGAGCATAGCCAGTGCAGCCACAGTGCGGCTTAAAAGAGTAGAAATACCAGCTCCTGCAACTCCCATCTTCAATCCATAAATAAAAAGAAGATTCCCGCCAACATTTAATAAATTCATCACCAGACTGACCTTAAGTGAGATGCGGCTGTTTCCCATTGACCGGCAGAGAGCAGCACAGCTGTTGTAAATTCCAATCATTGGAAAGCTGAACAAAATCCATAAAAAGTATATAAGGGCGTTATCCATTACTGACTGGTCTGCACCGCCAAAAATAACACCAAGAATATACCGGCGGAATGGAAGGAATATAGCGATGATTACGAGGCCGGCCACTGTACAGATATTTAAAAGCTGCTTGGCAGATTTTCTTGCAGTTTCTTCCTCTTTATGTCCGAGGTACTGGCTTGCAACAACTGCCCCGCCTGTAGCAAAGGCTGCAAACAGCTGAATAATAAGCTGCCCCAGCTGGTCAATTAATGAAACTCCAGACACGCCGGCTTCACCTGTGGAAGAAACCATAATTGTGTCACAAACTCCAATTGTCATGGCAAGAAACTGTTCCATAACAAGGGGCCAGATAAGAGAATTAAGATATTTTTTTGAGAATAATTGCTGTGTCAATTTTTAAGCATTTACCATAGAAACATCGAGGCGGTTGAAAGGAATATTTACTCCAGCCTCTCTCAATGAAAGAACAGTGTTGTAACAGACTTCATTTTTTGTTACCAGGAAATCAGCTTTTTTGCACCATACAATCAGGTTCATATTGATTCCACTTGCACCAAGAGTTGTAAAAGTTACGACAGGGGCATAATCTGCTTTGTCTGTTATAACAGACGTGCACATAGATGGTACTTTATTTAATGCTTCAACTGCTTTATCAAGATCAGAACTATAATCAATGCTTAAATCAAAAACATAACGGCGGTAAGGCATTGTTGAATAGTTGATAAGCTTTGAATTAATAATTGTAGAGTTAGGGACACGTATAATCTGGTTGTCCAGTGTTTTTACTTTTACAGAAATTGCACCTACAGATTCTACAGTACCCGAAATACCATCAACTTCAATAAAGTCCCCATGCTTCATCGCTTTGTCGGTAATTACAAAGATTCCTGAAATAAGGTTGCTTACAGAAGTTTGAGCTGCAAAACCGATAGCAACACCGGCAATTCCTGCAGCACCCCAGATTGCACTGAACTTAATTCCAAAAAGCCCAAGAACATAAACCGAAACAATTATAAAGAAGCCGTACTTGATTGCCTTTTCAATAATATCTACTGTCTTTTTTTCAAATGCCTTGGAAGCAGTCTTTCTTGCCAGTTTTCTTATTAATCTGTATATAATCCAGAAAACAATAATTGCAATAAAACTGATGACACCACGAACGACATTTTCGGGATTAACAATGTAATTGATTAAATCATTAAGGCCAAAAATGTTTGCCATCTGCTCAGCTGCTTCTTTTGTGATTTCTACTGTTTTTTCTGTAGCCTGTGATAAAAAAGATTCGTTCATTTACAAAGTCTCCGTTATTCAAAAACTCGATTGATTTTAGACTTTTTTTATTTACAGGGCAACAAGTTCCAATTATATGGAAAATCTAATACAAAAAATTATCTGACTTCTTATGAAGGTTGAGCCGGGTTCAGGTTCATAAGAACTTTACAGTGGAGAGGACATGCAAATGTCGCTGATGATGCAGTTCTGACAGTCTGGATTTCTGGCAGTGCAAGTATAGCGGCCATGTAGAAGAATCCAGTGATGAGCATATTCGAGAAATTCATCAGGTATTCGTTCAAGAAGAGACTTTTCAACCATTTCCGGAGTTCCACTTTCTGTCAGACCTATTTTTGGAGAAACCCGCAGGATATGGGTATCAACAGGCATTGTATGTTCATGCCAGATGACGTTTAAAACTACATTTGCAGTTTTGCAACCAACACCAGGAAGACTCATAAGCTTTTCTCTGGAGTGAGGAACTTCTCCTCCAAAATTTTCTATAAGGGCCTGGCTCAATGCAAGAATATTTTTAGACTTATTCTTCCACAGGCCGATTGGCTTTATAAATTCAATAAGCTTTTCTTCTCCAAGATCAAGAATCTTCTGGGGAGTATCTGCAATTTCGTAGAGAGGCTTTGTATAAAGGTTTACGGACTTGTCGGTAGCCTGGGCACTTAAAACAACGCTTACCAGCAGAGTGTATGGATTTTTATAAATAAGCTCACAGCCTGGATTCGGATTATTCTTTCTAAACCTCTCCATAACTGCTGTAATCTGTGCTTCCGATAAAAGATTCACTAGAAAAATGCCTCCAGACTCTTACAGCCCGGTCATTGCTGCAGCTTCCACCGCCTTAACAGCCACTTTACCGGCTTTTTCCGACACCTCAATTGCCGCCTCAACATCTCCTGAAATATGAACACGGCTTTTGTCTGCTATTTCAAAGAAATCCTGCTTTAGGTCCTTTCTGGAACTTAAATGAGCAAACTGAAGGCAAGCACCGGCAAACAATGTAACCATATAAAATGCTCCGAAAATACCCATTGCATTATTTACGTCTTCCAGATGACTTATGCAGCAAACCAGAAGAATAAGCCATATAAAACCGGAAATGGATTTTGCTCCAACCCAGGACAGAACAATTACTGCCATCAAAAGGCTCTGAGGAGTGATGTTGATAAATGGAACGTGCCACACCTGGTTTCCGACAAACATGGAACAAAGACTTGCCATTACCCAGCAGTTAACGATTGCCTGGATTGTAGAAAAAACCACCTGTGTAAAATTCTGCCTTTTAAAATAGTCATATCTGATAATAAAGGCTCCGTAAATTCCACAGGCAGCCAGCATCGTAATCATTGTTGCATCAATGTGAACTTCTTTATTAATGGTATGCTTAAAAAACCAGAGGTAAGTCTTTTCTGCATCCATCTGATACGGCATAAGACTCAAAACCAATGGAATAATCATAACCACCAGTCCCGACAGCTCAGCCACAGGAATGTTTAATCGTAAATCAGAAAGGAATTTTCCCGGATTTCCCTTTACCCAGTCATAAACAAAAATCCCTGCAAAAGTCAGAATCAGAAGGATAAATATTACAGAAACAAAAATGTACGGAAGAAGGAATTTCTGCTCTTCACTTGCCTTATGAATAACTTCCCTCTTTGCATCAAGTATTTTTCTGCTTACTCTGTTTGCGTCTTTGAATTCAATAAGTGAAGTAGAAATATCTTTTGTATCAACATGCTCCCGGGCAAAATACCTGCCGTCTTCACCACGAAGCACAATGTCGTATTCTGTATCAGGCTTTAAGGAAAGATTAAAGCTTACCCGTCTGTTTGTTTTTTCAATTGCTTCCTTAGAACGGAAAGGTATCTGGTCCATAATGGATTTAACAGGAATATTTACTGTAATAAAAGTTTCTTTCTTTCCAGATTCAAAAAGATAGATTTCGCTGATAGGTGTACTTGTACTGTTGATGATAGAAATTTCTTTTGCAAAAGTAGAAAAGCATGATAGAAAAAGGGCAATCCATAAAAGCTTTTTGATTCTGATAAACATTTTTACCTCCAGTTAGAGGCTTAATTTTATCACTTAATTTCCCAATTACAAAATCCTTATAGCTTTTTTGAGACAATCATAACGATATTAAAGATGGCTGCAACAATTACAAAAAGAAAAGCTGTATTACCAAAACAGGTCCACAAAAGATAGCTTGAAGCAATACCAAGATGAAATCCGATTAAAGTTAAACCGTAAAATACTGCCTTTAATTTAAATTCCGGTCTTCCATTAAATGTAAACTCGGTAATAGCACTTACCAGCTGCTTCAAGTTGTTTGTTGAAAATATGGTAGAGCTGATATATCCGTATGAGCCAGTAAAAGCCGTCCACTGAAAAGCCATGGCAAAAAATGTAGGGTACATGTAAACTACAACTGGAAGATTATCCGGCATCTTCCACATGACAATACCGGCAGCCATATCAATCAAAAGACTCAGGATTTTAACATTAATGCGGCTGTGTGCATTCAAAAAAGTAACTAAGAAAACTGCCGAAGAATATAAAACCGCTCCTGTCAGATGAAGCCACAGTCCAGTCCAGTCAACTCTAATGGCAGTAAGGACACATTCAATAAGATTGGAAGTCTGTGATGAACCTAACACACCTGCCACATTTAAAATCGGAAAAAGCCCCAGAAATCCACCGATAAAAGCCGTAACATAGTGAACATGAGCTTCATGTCGTGATTCAGGTGTAATTCTTGCGTCTTTCATAAATAAAATTTAACATTTTGCTTTTAGTTTTCAAATATATTTTTTAAACAAATTTTCCACTTTTTTTTGTTTTATATCATTCTGTTACAATCTCATTTTACCATCCTGTTACTTTGACTTTTAAGATTATAATTATTATAGTGTAATAATTATTGAGGGATTTTATCATGACGGACAACAATGAAAGTATCGAAGAACTACGTCTAAAAAAACTTGATTCCAATAACTTCGATCCAAAATATTCAAAAGCATATTGTGATGCCTTCTTCCGTAAGATTCTTACACCAATCAGCGAAACATGGTTCCGCCCACAGTTAATTGGTTTTGAAAATCTGCACAAAAGAAATAATCCTGATGCCCCTCTCATCTTCGCATCAAACCATTCAGGCAACGGATTTCCATGGGATGCCATTGTCTGTGTTTCAAAGCTGGCTTCTCTTGAGCTTCCTGAAAAAGATAAAATCCGTGCCTTAATTTCGACAGATATGACAAAGTATCTTTACCTGAACCCTTATCTGGTAGACGACATCTGGGTAAAGTGCGGCTGTGTAAATGCTACTCCACTTAATTTCGAAACATTGATGCACAAAAACAATTTCAACGTAATGATTTATCCTGAAGGAATAGACGGCATCGGGAAAGGTTCAAATAACATATACAAGATTCAGCCATTTCAGCTTTCCTTCTTAAGAATGGCCCTAAAATACAAAACAGACATTGTTCCATTCTTTACAATCAATGCAGAATACAACAGTCCCCTTACACTTACACCAAAGTGGCTTGTAAGACAGGTAAGAAAAGTAGGCCTTCCATACCTTCCACTGGGACCAATCCACATCTGTTCATATTTCTTTGCCCCATGGATGTTCTATTTTTCTGCACCTACACAGATTAACTTTGTAATGGGAGAGCCGATCAGACCTTACGAAATCATTACAAAACCATACGAAGAAATCAAAAAAGAAGAATTCCTTGAACTCAGCGAACAAATACGCCAGAAGTTCCAGGCCCAGATTCTTGAAGCAAGAAACACATACGGCAAAAAACCTTTTAATATCGGTTCCCTTATAAAAGCAATGTTCAGGAACTGGAAGACTTTCTTTATCTGGTGGCCATTCTGCTGGCCGTTTGCAATCACTTACTTTGATGTAAACTACGATGAAAAAATCGGAGACGCCAGTGTTAAGTTCTCCCTGTGGAAGCTTATTAAAACCCTTTGGAAACGTCCAAGAGTTATCGGTTTGTTCATACCGCTTTGGGGATGGTTTGTTATGCTGGGAAAAACAATCTGGCAGGTAAAGATTCAAAAGAAAAAATAGCTTTTTTCGTTTTTTAAATCCATAAAAAAACCGATGGTCCTCAACTTGAACCATCGGTTTTTTTTCTGACATCCACAGTGATGCCAGAAGGCTTTATTTTACGGCAGCTTTAAGGGCTTCAACCTTGTCAGTTTTTTCCCATGTAAAGAATTCAATGCCGTCCTTTGTGTAAGGCTCGCGGCCAAAGTGACCGTAGCTTGCAGTCGGCTGGTAAATTGGATTTTTAAGCTTAAGAGTGCTTACGATTCCAGCTGGAGAGCAGTCGAAAAGCTCCTTGTTGTTTACGGCAGCAATGATTTTTTCAATTGCAACAGTTTCAGTTCCGAATGTATCAACCATGATTGAAACAGGATGCGGAACACCAATTGCATAAGCAAGCTGAACTTCAGCACGTTCTGCAAGACCGGCAGCAACAATGTTTTTAGCCATGTAGCGTGCCATGTAAGCAGCAGAGCGGTCAACTTTAGAAGGGTCTTTACCTGAGAAAGCACCACCGCCATGGCGTCCCATACCACCGTATGTATCAACGATGATTTTGCGGCCTGTAAGACCAGCGTCACCGTCAGGACCACCAATTTCAAAGCGGCCAGTCGGATTAATGTAGATTTTTGTTTTTTCGTCAAAAAGACCAGTTGGTTCAAGAACAGGCTTAATTACTTCTTCAAGAATAGTCTTTTTAAGTTGGTCATAGCTTACATCACCATCGTGCTGATGACTTACAACAACAGCGTCAATGTGAACAGGCTTGTGACCTTCGTATTCAATAGTTACCTGAGACTTTGCATCAGGACGCATCCATTTGATTGCACCAGACTTGCGCAGTTCAGTAGCTTTAAGAAGAAGCTTGTGGCTCAGGATTAAAGTTGCAGGCATAAGTTCCGGAGATTCAGAACATGCAAAACCAAACATAAGACCCTGGTCCCCGGCACCCTGCTGGCCCTGGTACTCTTCAAGATCCTTTTCACCACGGTTACCAACAACACCCTGGTTAATGTCGGCAGACTGAGCATGAAGATGATTTTCATAAACACAGCGGGCACCATCAAGACCAACCTCAGCAGAATTATAACCGATGTTAAGGGCTACATTACGGGCAATAGTTTCAGCATTTTCAGCGATTTTTTTAGCGTTGGCATCCATTTCTTCTTTGGTACCAGACTGAAAACCAATTTCACCACCGTTAAGAAGGAAGTTAGTAGTTGCAAAAGATTCACATGCAACGTGTGCGTTAGGATCAAGCTTAAGACAGTAGTCAAGAATTGCGTCAGAAACCTGATCACAAAGCTTGTCAGGATGACCTTCACCAACAGATTCAGATGTAAATAAGTAATGATTTTTGTTTAAGACAGTGCTCATTTTGAGCCTCCTCTTTAGCAAGATTTTGTCCTCTCATACGAAAGGGCCTCCGCCCTGCAATTTTGGATAAATCGGCGGATAGGATTAATTCCTTTATAATATAATGTTAATTAAAATGAGGGGCAACATCACCTGACAAAAAAAATTTGTGTATTACACTTTATTATTGTAAACTAAGTATACGTGGGAATAAATTTATTCTTCAGGGAGTAATTTCAAATGGCACTTAAAAAAGCTTATTCATCAGACGCAAAAACTTGTAAAGTTACATTCATCGTAGAAAAAGAAGCTTCTCAGGGAGCAGAAACAGTTTCAATTGCAGGAGACTTCAACTGCTGGAGCAGCACAGCTACACCGCTTAAAAAGGCAAAAGACGGTTCTTTTTCAGTAACAGTAGAATTAGACGCTGGAAGAGAATATCAGTACCGATATCTTCTTGATGGCAGCCGCTGGGAAAATGACTGGAAAGCAGATAAATACATTCCTGCACCATTCTCAAACACAGACAACTCAGTTGTAGTCTGCATCCCATCAGAAAAAGAAACTGAAAAAGCAGCAAAGCCAAAGGCAGAAAAAAAGCCAGCCGCTAAAAAAGCACCGGCCAAAAAAACAGCTAAAAAATAGCCTTTATTAAAAAGAAAAGGTGGTCTTCGATGTGGAGGCCACCTTTTTTTATGTCCGTACAGTTTCTGTCATTATTATTTTTTGTCGTCGGAAAGCCACATGCCAAGGACTTTAGCCAGAGCCTCAGGATCGTTTTGAGCCATACTGCGCATATTCTCGGCAGGATTGCTGGAAGTTTTAATAAGACCAGAATGGGGAACTTCTCTGTAGATGCCCCGGAATTCACCGTAAGTCTTTACTTCTTCAAGAACAGCCAGTTCTCTGTTAACCTGATTCGGATCATGCGGGTCATAAGCCTTGTCTCCATAACCGCGGACAGCCTTCATGGCCTTTCGGATTTTTTCAACCTGTTCGTTAGTAAGATTAAGTCTGTCCAGCACAGCATCGCTGGCCCCGTTACCAAGTTCCCCAAGAAGAATGGCAATTTTTTCATATCCAGTCATAAAGACCTCCCACCTGTCCTAAGTATAAAAAATTTTCAAATTAAAATGAAGATATCAAAAAAGAAGGGGGAAGCCTCCCCCTCGCTCCTGCCGCAAGTCGCTCCACAAATGTCAAAGCAGGCTTTGCCACTTGTTCCGCTTTGTTGCGTCATCCGCTACCCCCTCTGCGGGAGATCCCGCAACGCCCCGGAATTTACCGTGGTTATGGCAGGCTTCTTGAAATTTTCCGTTCGGTTAAATCCCCGCTGCATTCAAAAACAAAACCGCTGCCATCAAGAAAACCGTCAACAAAAGCCTTTAAAAGCAGAAGATAATTCTCCGGATCTCCGCCGGCCTGTTTCCAGAATTCACTGCAGGCATCTTCAGCCTTCCAGCAGATAGAATCATTGTCTTTAGAAGAAACATCACATTCATCATTAAGACCGTCCAGAATAAAATAGGAAAGGACCTCAAAGATTTTTTCAGGATTCACTCCGTTTTTACCGGCACTGCAAAGCCACTGCGGCTGATTATTCTTGCCAACTTTAAAAACAAAGTCGGAGATAAAGGAAAGAGCCTGAGGATTAAATTCAAGAATTTTACTTACAGAAAAAGCAAGACGCTTGTGGGCAACCTGAACATAAAGAGACAAAAACTGCAGGGGAGCTTCAGTGTCAACAACACTTTCATAAGGCCCGTCAGAAATAGCTCCACAGTTCATATCGATGTAATCCATAAACTGAGGACCGGCACACTGAACACCATAAGAGGTAACTTCGCCTGCAATATCATAAACCAGCTTGATTTTGTTAAATAACTTTTTCATTACAGATGATATAATGGATTCAAAGGAAAAATTATGCAAGATTCAATAGATATAGAACGCCTTGAAGACGCCTGGGAACAGGCAGAACGCTTCGAAAATTACACCAGCAACACAGAATTTTACAATTACATAAAATCCATAAAAGACGCAAAAATCGCCATCGGCGACCCCACCCCGGCAATGCTCCAGCAGCTGACCGAAGAACAGGTTTCCAAAGTACTGGCCATAAGCGAAGTCTGGTACAGACTGGAAAAAGCCAGAGAAGAAGGAAACCTCCCGCCGGGGATAGAGTTGTAAACTAAATCAAAGCTTCAATTTTATCAAGAATTACTTCATCAGCCGGAAGCCACTTAACACTGCGAAGATTCGATTTATTAAGCCAGCAGGAATCTTCCGCCTCCAGAAGCTTAAGCTCGCCACTGACAACAGAACAGACAATACAGTGCATAGTCAGGTGAAACTGAGGATAATCCCATTCAACCACATCCAGCACATTATGAGCTTCAACAACAGTATCCAGCTCTTCTTTAATTTCCCGCACAATACAAGCCTCAGGAGACTCTCCCTCTTCCAGCTTTCCCCCGGGAAACTCCCACCAGCCTTTATAGTCTCCATAGCCTCTGGCAGTAGAAAAGACTTCTTTTGTTCCATTGTTGTTACGAATGATGATTGCGGCACTTACGGTGATGTGTTTCATGATGGTATTATAACAAATATTTCAGATAGTTTTTACGAGATTGGAATTTCTATAATTTTGGGAGAATACGGACTTCCCACAAAATTATTTGTATTAGCTTCAAGTTTTTGAGTTGTACCAGAAATTGGGAGTCCTTTCCACTTTATATTTTTGAGTGTCACTAAATAATAATAATCTGCTTTCGGATTTTTTAATTCATAATGTGTATTTTCTACCAATTTTATTTTTAGTTGTTCAGCTGAAACCAACACCGTTTTTTCAATTTCTGCAGTCCAATTTTCCAATGCAATTTCTGAAGTTATTCCTAAATCTGTAACTGTTCCACAGAAATATTTTGCATCAGTTGTGTTTGGGTGTAATGAATAAACAGCACCATCTTTTATTGCGTGATAATAAAAATACAGTCTGCTCTCTTCGTGATTAAGCAAATAGTCGGAATCATCTTCTGATTTTGGCAGATAATGAAGTTCATCCAAATATTTCAAATAATCATGTCTTATCATTCCACAAAGAAGATAATTTTTTTTCTCATTATTTGAATGAGTTGACCCTTTTTCGACACCTGGACCTCTGATAATGGAATTTTCAAAATAATCTTTACGATACTGACGGGTAGAATCCTTTGACTTGAATTCAATTATATTTGAAATAAATTTTTTAAGAGATTCTCCACCTGCATTTTCTTTATCACCTGGCCGGATTGCAAATGCTCCTACACCTGGAAGAAGTTCATCGTAAACTTTGAATTCATTTTCTTTATTTGAAGTTCCTGGATACAGCACATAGCTTCCAATTGTTCTTCGGATTGCATCATTATATGTGTGCATTTTCAACAAATCGCCACGGTTATATGTGTTTATTGTTTCATCTTTCTTCTGTTCAGAAAAATCTTCTGAAGCTAAATTTTCTTTTCCAAACAACGATGTAATATCAGTTACTCGATATTTCGCATCAAAATGAATGAAAGAAACTTCACCAAGTTTTATGGCTTGGTCTTCTTTGTATGTAGAAGGAAAAATTGCCAATGTATAATCTGGACGAAAATCTCTGGAATATGAACCTTGATAATCTGTTCCTTCAAAATCTTTTTTACCAAATGTTCTGTTATAGTAAAACTTAATACGGAACTTTTTATCTTTTGTAAGTGCCGAAAAATAACTGGTTTTTCCTTCTTTTAATGAAACAAGCAGTCCATTTTCATTTTTAAACATTCTGTCTTTATGATCATCATCAGAAAGGTCGAATTCGATTTCTGCACCAATTTCTTTTAAGATTTCCATAAATTTGAATACAAGCCAGTATTCGTAAAGAAGTGCAACATTCCGAGCCTGTCCTTCATAAACAACATTCTCACCTTTCCAATCAAGCTGTTTTGCTAAATCCAGCATATTGAAAGCATTGAAAATCTGAGAATAACCTTCACGCTTTTGAAGAACCTGATTATTTACCGGCATAGAAGTCAAATCCTGAACATCATCAAAAAAAGA
>JAZQNJ010000091.1:0-2839 GCA_045627285.1 Treponema sp.
TGAATCCAACTGCTGGGATGAAGTTCTGGAGAGCTGGAAATGAGTGATACAAAACTTCAAAACTACATTCTGGATACAAATATCGTTTCTGAATTAGTAAGATACAGGGCAAATTTCAATGTCCTCAAAAAGCTGGTAGAACATAGTTCCGACTGTGCAATTACAGTTTTTTCTCTTCAGGAAATGCTGTATGGTGCAGAACGGATGACAGATGAAACCAGAAAAAATTACATTCTGGATTTTATCGAAAACGATGTTCTGGAAAATTTTCCGTTAATAAACTATAGAACAGAAGCTGTCAGAGTACACGCCAAAATTCTGGCAGAAACACGCAAAACAGGAAAAATCGTTCCCGCCGACGACAGTTTTATTGCAGCCATTGCCCTGGCCGAAAACATGACTCTTGTTACCAGAAACACAAAACACTTTGAGCCTATTGCAGAAATGTTTGGATTAAAAACAGAAAACTGGTTTGAAGAGTAAGTGGAACCTTACTCAAAAGTTAAAATTTTCATTAATTATTGGAGAAAAATCATGAGAGAATCAGAAATACGAGAAAGACTGGAAAAACTCATTAATGAAGGAAAAATATCATGATTCAGCTGAATATAAAAACTACAGATTCTGTAAACGGTATCTATTTTGCACTTCCGCGAGACATGTGCAGAAACCTGTTTAAACTTCCATATAAAGAAAACCCTGGTAAACAGTATCTTAAAGATCCTGATTGGGCAGATATTGCCAAAGACATGATGGAAATAATGGCGTCCATAAAAGGTGTATCTTATGAAAAATTTGTAGCAGGAGTTCCTGACATTCAAGACAATATTTATGATTCATATGAAGGTTTCCACGTTTTTTATAACAAGGATTTTCAGTTTGAAGCAATTGAATTATACAACAGCGGATCTAAAGTAAATTTTACAGTCGATGGAATAGATTGCTCAGATTTTAAGATTAACACTTTACTATCTCTGGCTGATGATTTCGTTTACGATGAAAAAGATACCACCTGGGAAAGTCAATCAAAATCCATCAGAATATGGTGTCCAAATGGTAAAAATAATGTTGAAGCCGTCTTATTTGGTCATGATGAATATTTTGACGACTAAATAAATAGCATAATATGTGTCTTGCGTCAGGGATGAAAGGTGCAGTACAGCCGCTTCAAAGTAGCCACTGGCGCGCCACCTGTTCTACTGTTCTGGCGTTTACAATATACCTTGAAGTTTCCATTGTTGTAATGAGATTTTTGCCTTCGAAATAGCCGCTGGCGTGATATTGATAGAGTTTTTCCATGGCGCTGGCAAGATATTCCTGATTGTCCATCATGCCGAAGTGTTCCCAGGCGTATTCCTGTCGGGTATGGACATTGAGGCAGTAAAAGTCTGGATGAACGGAAAAAGTTTTTAGGCGCAGGGGAAACTCGTAGCGATATGGTATGCCCAGCCTGTACAGTGTGTCTGCAATTATGATTTCGGACTTTGACCTGACATGTTCGCCTCGGCCTGTGATGAACTGAGGGCCTTGAGGATCTGTTTCTTTGTGAGTGTATTCTTCTTTTTGCCAGAGTTCTGCGTACCTGTTGTCTGAAAGTGTAACAGGTGTTACGAGAGTCTGACGGGCAGATGTAAGGCTTTCAAACACTGGGTCTGGAGTTGAGGCAGGTGCACTGGTGGAGTCTGTGTAAAAAGTAATCAGTCTGGTAATTTTTTTCAGTTCTTTTTCCAGGGCAGGGATTTTTTTGGAATTGTAATCTTTCTGGGCAAGGAGCTTTATCTGCTCCAGATTCTTTTTTGTCATGTATGCGCCGCCAGAACCGAAACTTTCTGTAACATGGTAATACTGGGGTAAGCCCCTGCTCCGGGTAATACGAAGGCTGCCGTCCGGAGCTGTTTTTTGAAATCGTCTCAAGGCTGTTATCGTCTGTTCAAGTAAAGTTTTGCGCTGAATAAGGGCTGGCAGCGGTGTGGCTGGGGTTAGTAATTCCAGTTTTTTCAATATTTCTCCTTTTATATATAGTAAAAATGTGTAATTCACCGCCTGGAGAAGCAAGTCTTTTGCCCAAAGCGGTCTTTTTCGTTAAAAGATAGTCAATTTTCCGCTGTTATCAAGAAAAATCGTCTGAAACCGGGGCTTTTGACCGCTTTTTTTCTGTATACCACGCTTTTTTCAGCCTTTGCCGGCTCAAACTTCTAAAATTCACCGCCTGTGATAGTGAATTTCTTCAAAAAAGCGGTCTTTTCTGACATGCTCCCCGCCCCTGACTGCGTCAGGGATAGGAGGGGCGGCGGAGCCGTTGCGCAGCAATGGAGCGGCAGCGGAACCCCGGATAGCCCGGCCCCCGCCTGCGGGGGAGACGCCCTTGTTTAACAAATTCTTAATTGAATAAAAGGCTTCAGAGTTCTATAATTGATGCATATTTTTTTACTTGTTTTAGGAGAACATAAATGGTAATTCTTACACTGAACTGTGGTTCATCATCTGCTAAGTATCAGGTTTATGACTGGGACAACAAAGACGTTCTTGCAACTGGTGTTGTTGAACGCATTACTGCTCCAGGTTCTGTTATCACACACAAACCAAAGGGAATGGACAAATTCGTTCTTGAAAGCCCATGTCCAACTCACAAAGAAGCTATCGAACTCATCCTTAACGCTATTACTGACAAAGATCACGGCGTTATTAAGAGCATGAGCGAAATTGGTGCTGTAGGACACCGCGTTCTCCATGGTGGAGACAAATTCACTAAATCTGTAAAAGTAACTCCAGAAGTTCTTGAAGTTTTCAAATCTCCAGAAGTTTCTGGCCTTGGTCCACTCCACATGCCAGCTAACAT